>JAIVHN010000186.1 GCA_020201015.1 Spirochaeta sp.
GTTCAACCGAGCAATGCGCCGTCGGAGCAGTCGCTTCTCCAGCGGGTTATCAACATGGCCAATCACCATATTGAACCGAAGTTCTTGGTACTTCTTCTTCAGTTCCTCTCGCTTACTCACGAGCTCCTCAAAGGTCAAATCTTGAAACGAGTCTCGCATCTGCCTCTCCTATATCTCGCCGCGGACGACGAACTTGGTCTGAACCGGCAACTTGCTAGCGGCAAGCGCCATAGCAGACTCGGCCAAACCTCGACTAACGCCAGCGAGCTCAAACATTACCGTGCCGGGTTTTGCAACAGCAACCCAAGTCTCCGGGCTGCCCTTACCTTTACCCATCCTGGTCTCAGCAGGCTTCTTAGTGTAAGGCACATCCGGAAAAACCCGGATTCAAACCTTTCCACCACGTTTGATATGTCGCGTCATAGCAATACGCGCAGCTTCGATTTGTCGTGCGGTAATCCAATCCGCCTCGAGTGAAACAAGACCGTACTCCCCAAAGGAGATTCGGTTGCCCCGAGTTGCTCGGCCCCGCAACGACGTGCCGACCCTCCGCATTCGCTTTCGGTATTTTGTACGCTTCGGACTCAGCATCTCTAACTCCTTGCCCCAGTCTTCTCACGTTGCTTTTTGACCAAAACGCCTGCATCTTCTTTTCTGCTGTGTTTGTACACTTCACCGTGAAAGACCCAGACCTTTACGCCAATCACGCCAAAAGTTGTAAAGGCTTCGGCAAAACCATAATCAACATTCGCCCGCAGAGTATGCAGCGGCACGCGACCATCCTTCTGAGTCTCCTCACGAGACATCTCAGCGCCACCAAGTCTCCCAGCAATGCGTATCTTCACACCCTGTGCACCAGCCTTGGTCGCCCCGGAAACAGCCATCTTAAGAGTCCGTCTAAAAGACGAGCGCGATTTCAACTGGCGAGCAACATTAAGGGCTACTACTTGAGCGTTCGCCTCGGCTCGTTTGATTTCCTTAATCTTAATCTGGATCTTTTTGCCAGCTTCTTTTTGCAACATCGTGCCAATCTTTTCGATGTTCGCACCACGCGTGCCGATTATAACGCCGGGACGCGACGTATGTATAACCAACGTAATTCGCTGAGGATGACGAATTATTTCCACATCTGCAATTTCTGCGTTTCGCGTCTCCGGGCTCTGCGCCAAAAGCCGTCGCAGCTTTAAGTCTTCATGTAGTGTATCTGCATAATCACGCGGATCTACAAACCACTTTGAGCGCCATGACCGGGTGATTCCCAGTCGAATTCCAATCGGGTTTACTTTCTGTCCCACACTACTCTCCCGTGATCTCGTCCACCACAGCGGTGATGTGACTCATACGTTTCAGAATCAAATCCGCCCGCCCGCGCGCGCGAAACCACATGCGCTTAACCTGTGGCCCTTCGTTTACTTGAAGATCCCTAACAAAGAGCATGTCTTCGTCCAGATTCTTGTTCTGATACAGCGCGTTTGCCGCCGCCGACTGAATTACCTTCTTTAGAAGCTTCGCGCTCTTCTGGGGCGCGTTTTCTAAAATGGCAATAGCCTCGCTGTATGGTTTTCTCCGCACAACATTTGCAACACGCCGCACCTTAAAAGGCGAAACCAGCAGGTAACGTGCATGCGCTTTATATCCCGTCTTTTCAGCCATAGCGATTCCCTATCTCTTCCCGGCTTTTCTATCGGAGCCGGCGTGCCCGCGAAACAGTCGCGTAGGTGCGAACTCGCCAAGCTTGTGACCAACCAGGTTTTCGGTTATATAAACCGGAACCCACGTTTTCCCGTTATATACTTCACAATGAACTTACCCGAAGGCTTATTTTTCTTACGCGTCTTGTAACCCTTACTTGGGGTTCCCCAAGGCGACACCGGATGACGCCCCCCTGAAGTTCGACCCTCACCACCACCATGCGGATGGTCCACCGGATTCATAACAACACCCCGAACTTTTGGACGACGACCAAGCCAGCGTGAACGCCCAGCCTTGCCCAAGGAAACGTTCATATGATCTTCATTCCCAACCGAGCCGATCGTTGCGCGGCATTTTTTAAACACCAACCGCAACTCACCCGACGGCAACCGAACGGTTACATAATCTTTTTCCTTTGCCACAACCGTTGCGCCCGCACCTGCGGCCCTTACGAGCTGTCCACCACGCCCATGCTTCAGCTCAAGGTTATGAACTGACGATCCAAGCGGAATACCTTCAAGCGGCAACGCATTTCCGCGAGCCGGGGGTGCGGTGTCACCACTCTGCACGATATCACCCGTGCTCATGCCTTTTGCCGCCAAAATGTATCGTTTTTCGCCGTCTTTATACTGCACCAAAGCAACGTTTGCGCTGCGATAAGGATCGTAACCAATACCAAGGACCTTGGCCTCGATACCGTCTTTATCCCTTCGAAAGTCGATCTCTCGGTACAGTCGTTTTACCCGCCCGCCTTTACGACGGACACTAATGCGACCACCCGCACCACGCCCCGCTTTGTAAGGCCGTCCAGTTGTAAGACTCCTTTCAGGTCCATCAAGATCGATATCATCAAATGTCAATCCGGTTCGGAAACGACTTCCCGGCGTTACCGGTTTAAACTTCTTCACTGCCACTGCTAACCCCCGCCTTACGCGCCTTCGAAGATGCTAATTGTATCTCCGGGAGAGAGCGTCACAACCGCTTTCTTCCAGGAAGAACTTGAGCCCTTCTTGTACCGCAGCCGCTTCGGCTTCCCCTTTACGTTTACCATGTTGCAGCCCACCGGATTCACCGCGAATAGCTCACGGATGGCTGACATTACTTGAAGCTTGTTCACCCGCGCATCTACACGGAACACATATTTATTGTTCTCACGCAGCAGGTTGCTTTTCTCGGTAACTACCGGTTCAATAATGATTGATCGTGCATCCATTTTCACTCACCTTGAACTTTTTTTTCGCCATACTGAACTCCCAGCGCTACGGCGGCCGATTCCATAACTACAATCTTTCGTGCATAGAATAAATCATGCGCCATGAGCCGCAAGTAAACTTGATAGCTGAGCCACGGAATGTTGTTTGCAGCACGCTTTACCATGCGATCTTCATCTTTCATGATGAGAACGCTGCGTTGACCTTCGCACAGTCCGTACAGCAAAGCGACCAGATCTTTCGTCTTACCTGACTCAACCTGGAAATCTTCGACAATCACCAACTCGCCACTCGCAAGCTTCTTGCTGAGCAAGCTGCGAAACGCAGTCTGCTTCATTTTACGAGGCAGTCGATACGAATAGTCACGCGGCACTGGACCAAATGCGGTCCCACCTCCGACCCAGACTGGCGATTGGCGTGTTCCTGAACGCGCACGTCCGGTGCCCTTTTGTCGCCAAGGTTTACGGCGACTACCAATAACCTCACTACGACTTTTGGTCTTAGAAGTACCAACACGTGCGTTTGCAAGTTCATTTCGAACCGCGTGATACACCGCGCCTTCGCTGTACTCGCGTCCGAAAACTCGGTCGCTTATCTGTATGGTCTTCTGCTCTTTTCCTTCAGCTGAAAGAACCTTAGCATCCATAATTCACTCACTTCTTCTTCGCGTTCGAAATGAACACGTAACTATTTCGGGTACCAGGCACAGCCCCCTTCACGAGCAACATTCCTTTTTCAGCATCAACGCGCACAACCCGAAGACTCTGCGACGTACTTCTTTCACCGCCCATGCGCCCGGCCATTTTGGTGCCTTTAATTACACGTGACGGCCACGCCGCCATACCGGTTGAGCCGTTTTCTCGATGAAACTTTGAGCCGTGCGTCGCACGCCCACCACCAAAGTTATGACGCTTCATTACACCCTGAAAGCCCTTTCCCTTGCTGGTACCAGCAACGTCAACGAAACCAACGTTCTCTAGAACCGCAAGCGAGACGCTCTCACCCACGCTACAGTCCGGAGCAAAATCCCGAAACTCCCGAACACAGCGCTTCGGTGAAACACCTTCCGGATACTGCCCCAGCACCGGCTTAGCCACGCGACTTTCCTTTTGATCAAAAGCCCCAAGGACGACAGCACTATAACCGTCTTTTTCCTGAGTGCGTTTACCGACCACTATATTCGGCTCCACCTCTATCACGGTGACCGGCATTAACCGCCCGTCTTCGCCGAAAACTTGGCTCATCCCAACTTTTTTTCCGATCAGCCCAATCATGTCTATTCCCTCACAGTCGGTCGAACCTCGTCCGGCCCGGGCGCACTGGATCTACAGAGCCAAGCTTATTGCTTGATCTCTACATCCACTCCCGCAGGCAGCTCAAGTTTCATTAAAGAATCCATCACGGCCGAGGTCGGCTGAATAATGTCAATTAGCCTTTTATGCGTTCGCATCTCAAACTGCTCACGCGCCTTCTTGTTCACGTGCGGAGACCGCAAAACAGTGAACTTATTTATCCGAGTCGGCAGAGGAATAGGACCAGCTACTTTCGCGCCGGATTTCTGAACCGTCTGCACAATCGCCCGCGCGCTCTGGTCAATTAACTCAATGTCAAAACCACGAAGCCGTACGCGGATTTTCTCGTTCGCCATCATTCCTCCAGAAAAGCCGGGCCTCGACGCCACCGGCATCAAGGCCCGCCCTCATAACACTTACTCGATGATCTCGGTCACCTGGCCGCTGGCAACGGTACGGCCACCCTCGCGAATTGCAAAGCGCAGCCCCTTGTCCATTGCGATTGCATGGATGAGTTCACACTCAATTTCGCTGTTATCCCCGGGCATAACCATTTCCTTCCCGGCTGGCAGATTAACCGTTCCGGTGATGTCGGTGGTTCGGAAGTAGAATTGCGGCCGATAGCCCGAGAAGAACGGAGAGTGTCGACCACCCTCTTCCTTGCTCAAGCAGTAAATCGTCCCTTTGAACTTCGTATGCGGCGTTATAGAACCGGGCTTCGCCAAGACCTGTCCGCGCTGCACCTCTTCCTTGTCTACACCACGCAGAAGCGCGCCGATGTTGTCGCCAGCTTCACCTTGATCAAGCAGCTTGTTGAACATCTCAATACCGGTACACACGGTCTCTTTGGTATCGCGAATACCAACGATTTGGATTTTATCGTTCACTTTCACAATGCCACGCTCGATACGGCCAGTAACAACAGTTCCGCGCCCCTGTATCGAGAAGATATCTTCTATCGGCATCAAGAAATCTTTATCAATATCACGCTCGGGAAGAGGGAAATAACTATCCATCGCATCCAGGAGTTCTTGAACACACTTAGTTTGCTCGGCGTCCTCAATGTTATTCATTGCATTAAAGGCGCTACCCTTAATTATTGGAATGTCATCCCCAGGGAAGTCATAAGAGTTGAGGATCTCCCGCATCTCTTCTTCAACAAGTTCAATCAGATCAGGATCGTCGACCTGGTCAGTCTTATTAATGAAGACAATCATTCCTGGAACACCGACCTGTCGAGCAAGCAGAATATGCTCTTTGGTTTGCGACATAGCTCCGTCTGTTGCAGAGACGACAAGAACCGCACCATCCATCTGAGCCGCGCCGGTAATCATGTTCTTAATGTAGTCGGCGTGACCAGGACAGTCCACGTGCGCAGAATGGCGCTCGGTGCTTTCATAGTCAACATGCCGAGTATTGATCGTGATTCCACGCGCCTTCTCTTCAGGTGCGTTGTCAATATCTTCATAGCTCATAACCTTACCACCAGTAGCCTTTGCAGAGTACATAGTGATAGCAGCCGTTAGAGTCGTCTTACCATGGTCAACGTGACCAATTGTTCCGACGTTAATGTGTGGCTTCTTCCTTTGAAATTTTTCTTTCGCCATTACGCCCTCCTTAGCGGTATCGTAAGAAAGCAATCTGATAATATCTGTATATATCATGTGTCGGCTTACCGGCACACGCTTAGGCACATAGAAACATGCCGCCTGGTGATCGGAACACGAAGCACAAACGAGCGACAAACAAGAAGGTGGTGGAGTTCTTTTCAACAAAGAACGATCAGGTGGGGTTTTTACTGAGCCGCTTGCGCAACTCCCGCCCGACCACCTTACCACCCGTAACAACTTTTAGTTGCTCCGGCTGATTGGTTTGGTACGCGCTTTACCAGACCGCGCTACTGCGCGACCGGCCTACCATCGATAGTGTGAAAACGCTTTGTTGGCCTCTGCCATGCGGTGCGTGTCCTCCTTCTTCTTAAAAGCCGTGCCGGTAGTGTTAAAAGCATCAAGGATTTCGGCACCAAGCTTCGCGCTCATAGACTTACCTGAGCGGTCTCGAGCAGCCTTGATTAACCAACGCATAGCCAGCGCTTCACGCCGACTGTCGCGCACCTCTACCGGAACCTGGTACGTCGATCCACCAACACGTCGGCTTTTAACCTCAACGCTCGGCTTCACATTATCTAACGCCTTCAAGAAGACCGATAGTTCGTCTTTGTCGGTCTTACCCTCTAAGGACGACATTGCATCGTAAAATACTTTTGTTGCAGTGGAGCGCTTTCCATCCACCATCATTCGCGAAATAAACTTTGCTACGGTCTGATTTCCGAAACGCGGATCCGGAAGTATAGCTTTGTGCGGTACAATTTTTCTGCGAGGCATGTTCCCTATCCTTCCCTATGCTTTCGGTCGCTTAGTACCGTATTTGGAGCGCGCTTTTCTTCGAGCATCAACGCCCAGCGTATCTTTAGCACCACGCACGATGTGATAGCGTACACCTGGAAGGTCCTTTACACGCCCCCCACGCAACAGAACTACCGAGTGCTCTTGAAGATTGTGACCAATGCCGGGAATATATGCCGTAGCTTCAATTCCGTTTGTTAGTCGGACACGAGCAACCTTCCGCAGAGCCGAGTTTGGCTTCTTTGGGGTAATTGTCATTACGCGAGTACAAACCCCACGCTTCTGCGGACAGTCTTGCAGTGCGGGGGACTTTGTCTTTTTCAACTGTGTTTTGCGACCCTTACGGATCAGCTGATTAATCGTCGGCATAGTTGTTTCAAATCTCCTGGCGTCGCCATCGAGCCTGCACTTTAGCAAGCTCATATTAAAAAGTCAATACGTTGTCGAAAAAATCTCGAGCCCTGCTCGGGGCGTACATAGCCTTTGCAAGTACGCCTCGCTCATGGGACAGCCATCTGCAAGCACCCCGTCCACATGGGACAGTCAGCGATAGCTGATCAGTAGGTCTCGGCCTCTTCCTTGATATCTTCTTCCTCGGCTTCCTCAACGCGTTCCCGTGCTCGTTGTTCAACAATCTGCTGCATGCGGACATCGAGATCTTCTCGGTTCTCATCATACAGCTTCACATTTTTGTAGCCTCTCATTCCGGTACCTGCTGGAATAAGGCGCCCGATAATGACATTCTCTTTTAGTCCACGAAGCTCATCCGATGCTCCCGCAATGGCAGCGTTTGTTAAGACACGAGTCGTTTCTTGAAAGCTTGCCGCTGAGAAGAAGGATTCTATGTTCAACGACGCGCGTGTAATACCAAGCAGCACCGGACGTCCGACAGCGGGCTGTCCACCATCCTTCATGACCTTTCGGTTTACTTCATTGAACTTATATTTGTCGATCTGTTGCCCATGAATAAGATTCGTGTCGCCCACCTGCATAATCTCAACCTTGCGCATCATTTGGCGAATGATTACTCCAATATGCTTGTCGTTGATTGCAACACCCTGCAGCCGATACACTTCCTGCACCTCGTTCACCAAGAACCGCTGCAGTGCGTTCTCGCCGAGAATCTGGAGCACATCATGAGGGTCGGTAGCGCCCTCACAGAGGGGTTCACCTGCATCTACCGGGTCACCTTCCCTCACAAGAAGGTGCTTACCCATTGGGACAAGGTGCTTATACTCATTGCCGTACGGATCTTCAACAACAATAACCCGCTTCCCTTTGGCAACCGGACGAAAGGATGCGATGCCGGTAATTTGCGAAAGCACCGCTCCGTTCTTTGGCCGTCGAGCTTCAAAAAGCTCGCCTACCCGAGGCAAACCACCAGTAATATCAGCTGTCTTGGAACCTTCTCGCAACAACTTGGCCAAGGTACGCCCGGCTTTTACCTCTTCACCGTTTTCAACGTTGAGATACGAAGCTCCCGGCAGATAATACGGCGCACGTGTATTGCCGTCAGCACCTTTAATTACAAGTCGAGGCTGTAAGCTCTCGAGGGCAAACTCAGAAATTTTCTTCTCGAATCGACCTGTATCCTCGTTCAATTCTTCTTTGAGTGTCGTACCTTGTACAATATCTTCAAATACAATTGTTCCATCATGCTCAGCGATAATTGGCTCGCTAAAGGGGTCGAATGTTGCAATTGACTCTTCCGGCTCAACTATCTCCCCTTCCTTAACTAGCAGCTGTGCACCGTTTCGAACCTCAACACGCTGCTCCTGCGCCACCAACACTAACACGTTGTCCATGAGCACTCCGTACGCGTTGTCCTCGGCAAGGATGCTCTCCTTGCCGCGCGTTAGTACCGGCTGTCCTTTCACGATCTTGTCGTCGTTGGAAACTAAAACCTTATCGCCCTTTCGAATCTCAATATTCTGAAGAACCCGAGCAACAAACACTTTACCCTTTCGTGTAAAAAGTCGTGTTTTTTCATCTATATCGACCAACGGCCCCTCGATTCGTTTCACAAAAACCGGATACTTCAAAAAGATGCGGTTATCCTCGGATGCCTTGGTCGCGGCACCACCAATATGAAAGGTACGCATCGTGAGCTGTGTTCCTGGTTGACCAATAGACTGAGCAGCGATAATTCCTACGGCCTCGCCAATATTAACGGTGCGGTTGTCTGCAAGGTTACGCCCGTAACATTTACGACACACGCCGTAACGAGCCTCGCAGGTAAGCACCGTGCGAATCCGTACCGACTCTATGCCAGCCTCTTCAATGGCCTCTGCCACCTCGTCACTGATCTCTTCGTTGACGTCAACAAATACCTCTCCGTTAATCGGGTGCTTCACACGCTCAAGAGTGAACCGACCCTTAATTCGATCCGCAAGGCGCTCAACAACCTCTTCTCCATCCTTAAGAGCGTTCATGTCGAGCCCGTTGATAGTTCCACAGTCCTCTACGTTAACTACAACATCTTGAGCAATATCAACAAGACGCCGGGTCAAATATCCGGCATCCGCGGTCTTTAGTGCAGTGTCTGCCAAGCCCTTTCTTGCCCCGTTCGTAGAGATAAAAAACTCAATGACCGAAAGACCTTCTTTAAAGTTTGACCGGATAGGTAGTTCAATAATATCACCAGAGGGTTTCGCCATGAGTCCGCGCATTCCCGCAAGCTGCCGAATCTGCCCTCGACTACCACGAGCCCCAGAGTTAGCCATCATGTAGACCGGATTGAACCCTCCGCGATCTTCCTTCAGCGTGCTCATCATGGTATTGGTAAGGTCTTCGTTCGCCTTACTCCACACCTCTACAACGCGGTTGTAACGCTCTTCATTGGTAATGTGCCCCTGCATGTATTGCTTTTGAATAGACTCGACCGCCGTGTTGGCAGCGCCAATCATTTCTACTTTTACCTCGGGAATCATGATGTCTTCCATGCCAATGGTAGCACCAAAGAGCGTAGCATAACGGAAGCCCAAGTCTTTAATCGTGTCGAGCATGCGAACCGTGGTGTGGGGCCCATTCTCGGCGTACACCCGTGCTATGAGTTGGCGGAGCTCCTTTTCACCCATAGAATAGTTAACGAACCCGATTTCTGGAGGCAGATCTGCATTGAGCACAATACGTCCGGCGGTGGTCTCTACGAACTCACCGTCAATCCGGACTTTGACAAGTGCCTGATAATCGACCGCGCCCACATCACGCGCCATCAAGACCTCATCGCGACTGCTATAGTAGCGCCCCTCGCCTTTTGCGCCCGGACGGTCTCGCGTCATATAGTTAATACCGAGAACCATATCTTGCGACGGGAAAACAATAGGATCGCCGTTAGCAGGATTGAGCAAGTTACGCGACGGAATCATCAACATCCAGCACTCGATCTGGGCGGCCTGCGTCAGGGGTACGTGAACCGCCATCTGATCGCCGTCAAAGTCGGCGTTAAAAGCATGGCATACCAGCGGATGCAACCGGATTGCTTTACCACCGACAAGAACCGGCTCAAAAGCTTGTATGCCCAACCTGTGGAGCGTGGGCGCACGGTTAAGCAGCACCGGGTGCTCCTTAACAACTTCGTCAAGAACCGCCCATACTTCCGGCGTTTCTTGTTCAACAAGTGTTTTGGCCTTCTTGATGTTATAAACCACATCTTTTTCAACCAGTTTCTTCATTATAAAAGGTTTATACAGCTCGAGCGCCATCTTTGTCGGCAGACCACACTGATGGAGCTTAAGATCCGGGCCAACCACAATGACCGAACGACCCGAGTAGTCTACACGTTTACCGAGCAAGTTCTGCCGGAACCGTCCCTGCTTGCCTTTAAGCATGTCCGAGAGACTCTTGAGAGGCCGGTTTGAAGCCCCTTTGACTACCCGCTTCTTTTTAGAGTTGTCGAATAGCGCGTCCACGGCCTCTTGCAACATCCGCTTCTCATTACGAATGATGATATCCGGAGCGTTGAGCGCTATGAGTCGTTTAAGGCGGTTGTTTCTATTAATCACTCGTCGATAGAGATCGTTCAGGTCTGATGTCGCGAAACGACCACCGTCAAGCTGCACCATGGGTCTAAGCTCTGGGGGAATGACCGGAATGACGTCTAAGATCATCCACTCGGGCCGATTCCCTGAGTCGCGGAAATTCTCTACGATCTCAATGCGCTTAAGCAACCGCTTATCCGCCTTGGCGCCTTTCTCGACCATTACTATGCGCAGCTCAGCAGAAAGCGAGTCTAGATCCAATCCCTCCAGCAGCGTACGGACCGCTTCTGCCCCAATTCCAGCCGAAAAACCAAGTCCGTAACGCTCTTTAGCCTCCGCGTAATCTTCCTCGGTCAAGAGGTCCATCTTTTTCAGGTCAGTGTCACCCGCATCAATAACTATATACTTTTCATAGTACAGAATAGAACGAAGTGCGGAAATGGTAAGGTCCAACAACAGACCCATTCGCGACGGTACCGAACGATAGTACCAAATATGAGACACCGGCGAGGCCAACTCGATATGACCCATTCGTTCCCGACGCACCTTGAAATGGGTTACCTCAACACCGCAGCGGTCACAAATTACGCCCTTGTATCGTATGGACTTGAACTTTCCGCAGTAACACTCCCACTCTTTGGTGGTCCCGAATATACGTTCGCAAAACAGGCCGTCTTTCTCCGGACGGAGCGTGCGATAATTGATGGTTTCCGGCTTCTTAACCTCACCGTAGCTCCATGCCCGCACCTTTTCGGGTGAGGCCAGCTGAATCATTATGCTGTCGAAATCTTGAATTTCTCTCATCTATCTCCGCCTCCTGCTGCGCTTCTCCGGCACCCCGCACATCGTCTCATCCGGCCCTGCGGCAACGCTAAAAGTTACTTCCCTTGCGGTTGATGAGTTCCTCGTCACGTTCAGTCAGAGGAACTTGCTTGCCTTTCGAGTCGAAAATCGAGATATCCAACGCCAAGCCGCGCAGCTCCTGAACAAGCACGTTAAAGGATTCGGGAACTCCTGCGGAGCTCGACGGTTCCCCTTTCACGATACTCTCATAGATCTTGGCGCGCCCATTCATATCGTCACTCTTAATTGTCAGCAATTCTTGCAAAGTATTAGCGGCACCATAAGCCTCGAGTGCCCAGACCTCCATCTCTCCAAGACGTTGCCCACCAAACTGGGCCTTACCGCCAAGAGGCTGCTGTGTAACCAAGGAATAAGGCCCGGTCGAACGAGCATGCATCTTATCGTCGATGAGGTGGTGCAGCTTAAGAATGTACATGTAACCGCACATTACATCGTTCTCGAACCGCTCCCCGGTGCGCCCGTCGTACAGGGTTGTCTTAGAACTACTTTCCAAACCAGCCTGCTTGAGTTTAGCGGCAATCTGCTCATTCGTCGCCGACTCAAAAACCGGAGTAGCGTACCACTCTTCCAGACAGGCAGCGGCCCAGCCAAGCTCGGTCTCAAGAATTTGCCCCAGATTCATACGAGACGGAACACCTAACGGATTCAAACAAATCTCCAGCGGTGTCCCATCGGCAGTATAGGGCATGTCTTCTTCGGGAAGCACCTTCGCTATAACTCCCTTGTTTCCATGGCGCCCCGCCATCTTATCACCCTCGCGGAGCTTCCGCTTGGTCGCAACAAGCACCTTCACGACCTCTTCCACACCGGGGCTTAGGTCGTCGCCTTCGCCTCTGCGTAAACGCTGAACGTCAATAACAGTACCGTCAATTCCATGGGGCACTCGCAGGCTTGTATCTCGGACTTCCTTAGCCTTCTCACCAAAAATTGAGTTAAGAAGCTTGAACTCGGGCGTAGTTTCGGTTTCACTCTTCGGTGTCACTTTACCGACGAGAATATAACCAGACCCAACCTTGGCACCCACGCGCACTACGCCTTCATCGTCCAGCTGATCCAGCGCACGTTCCGAGGTATTGGGGATATCCCGAGTTATTTTTTCCGGGCCCAACTTGGTCTCCCGGATCTCGGTCACAAACTCTTTGATGTGAATTGAAGTGAAGATATCTTCTTTTACAACCTTCTCGGAAATAAGAATTGCATCCTCATAGTTATACCCGTTCCACGGCACAAAACCCATGAGCAGATTTCGGCCAAGTGCAAGCTCACCACGGAACGTTGCAGGCCCGTCGGCGAGTACAGTACCGACGTCAATTTTTTGCCCGAGCTCTACAATAGGCTTTTGCAGATAACACGTATCCTGGTTGGTCCGCTGGTACTTTACCATGAGGTACTCGTCACGCTCCTCAGCGGTATTTCCCTTGGTGGGCTTGATTATGACGTTGGTTGAAGACACATACTCGACAACCCCAGCTCGCTTAGCCTTCACTAGTACACCGGAGTCATACGCACACTTGCGCTCCATACCTGTTCCGACACGTGGCGGCTCAGGGAATACCAGAGGGACTGCTTGCCGCTGCATGTTTGATCCCATCAGTGCCCGGTTTGCGTCGTCATGCTCAAGAAACGGAATAAGCGCAGCCGATACAGATATGACCTGCTTCGGAGAGACATCCATGTACTGAATCCCTTCCGGTACCTTAGTCGTATAATCACCACTCTTTCGAACTGAAACCAGATTCGTTTGAAAGCGTCCTTCTGCGTCAAGAACCGCGCTAGCCTGGGCTATAAAATTTCGCTCTTCATCCATAGCGGACAGATACTCAATTTCACGTGTTGCCACGCCGTCCACCACCCGACGATAAGGAGTCTCAAGAAATCCGTAGTCATTAACACGAGTATAGATAGCAAGCGAAACGATCAAACCAATATTTGGTCCTTCTGGAGTTTCGATCGGACACATTCGTCCATAATGTGTGTAGTGAACATCACGGACCTCAAAACCGGCGCGGTCACGCGAAAGTCCACCTGGTCCGAGTGCGTTTAATCGCCGCTTATGCGTAAGCTCCGACAATGGATTTATCTGGTCCATAAACTGGGACAACTGACTGGAACCAAAGAACTCCTTGATAGCAGCAACAACAGGCTTGATCGAGATCAAGTCTTGCGGCTTAATAGTGTCGGTCTCTTTGAGACTCATACGCTCCTTGGCAATTCGCTCCATACGAGCAAACGCAGTTTTTAGTTGGTTAGCCAACAACTCACCGACGGAACGTATACGTCGGTTGCCAAGATGATCGATATCGTCAACGTTAGCCTCACCAATATAAACCTGCACAAGGTAGTTCATAGTATTAACAATATCTTCGCGGGTGAGTATGTGATCCTCCACCGGAGCATCATAGTTAAACTTCTTGTTGAGCTTATATCGCCCGACCCGACCAAGGTCGTACCGCCGTGTGGTGAAAAACATGGAGTTGAAATCTTTATCCGCGCTCTCGATGGTAATGGGTTCACCCGGCATGAGCACCGAGTAAACACTTGAAAGAGCGTCTTCTTTCGAGGGCTCGTCCTTGTCACCTTCTTCTCGAGCAAACTTGGACTCTTCGCGTTCAAAACAGTTAAGGATGATTTCGGAGTGAAGCGAGTCGGGATTGCTCATTTCAATAACGGTCACCTGATCTACGCTACTATGAATGAGCGCATCTACATCGTGCGGATGGATCTTTTCACCTGCTCGATACAGTTTCTTGGTCTGGTCACCTTCAGTCGCAAACACCTCGCGTGCAAAAACCGCGCCGACCAAAGCCTCCTTGGCCTCCGGCTCATCTTTTACAGGCATTACGAGCGTAGTGTAAAAAAGGTCGATGATTTTCTCGCGAGTATCATACCCCAACGCTCTCAGAAAAATAGTTCCGAGTATTCGTTTTTTTCGGTCGACTTTGGCATAGATCAGTTCTTTCTTCTGATCAATTTCAAACTCAAGCCATGATCCACGGTAAGGAATGATTCTCGAAGAGTAAACGCCCTTCTCATGGGAGAAAATTACGCCTGGACTCCGGTGTATTTGACTAACAACGACTCGCTCTGCGCCGTTGATTATAAAGGCTCGAGGAATATGAGGTTGATTCGAGCTTTGACAGAAGCAGCAAAGGTTATTGCCTTCTGCTTACATTCCATTTCGTTGAGTTTGGAAGCCGCCTCATCAAGGATGTAGTGATCATACTCAAGGCGCATATCGCCACTTTGACTTTCTATAGGAAAGGTGCCTTGAAAAACTTCTTCAAGCCCTTGTAACAACGGGGCTTCGCCCGCAAGCATGTGCTCGCGCTGGAGAAACCGCTCGAAAGATGCCAACTGTATATCCACCAGGTTCGGCAATTCCATGACTTCGTTACTGTCAGATCCAACTACGATGCGGTCTATATCTTTCCTACGATCGAACATTCACTACCTCCCGCCGCTATGAGATACCCAGACCGGCGCAGAAAAAGGCGATACCGCCAACTAACGCATAGCTGGCGGTATCTTGAGATCACGCTATAAAAAATTTCTTACTGTGATAATTACTGAACCTCAACCGTAGCGCCCGCTGCCTCAAGCTTCTCTTTAATGGTTGCCGCTTCGTCTTTCGCGACACCTTCCTTAACAGCCTTGCCTCCGGCCTCAACCAATTCCTTGGCTTCTTTAAGACCCAAGCCGGTGATAGCACGGACTTCCTTAATGACCGGGATCTTCTTCCCTTCCTCAATACCCTTAAGGATTACGTTAAACTCGGTTTGCTCTTCGACTTCTTCGGCGGCCTCGCCACCGCCACCACCGCCAGCGGCCGCAACAGCTACCGGGGCTGCCGCGGTAACTCCAAACTTTTCTTCCATAGCCGTTACTAGCTCGGACACCTCGAGCACGGTCATTGCCGCGATCGCATCTAGAATTTCATCTTTGCCAAGTGTTGCCATATTAACTTCTCCTTATTGTTTTTTCAAAAGCGATAGCATGGAACACCTTTCGGAAGACTAACGCTCTTGATATTACGAAGAGACCCCAATCGGCGCCTCAATGTTTCATTTTTGTTCTGCAACTGCCGCAAGAGTTAGCCGCGGTAAAGATGCGCCCGTCAATAATAGCACCCTTAAGCTCCACAGGCATGTTCTTGCCCATAGCAATAAGCTCTTTCACCACCGGACCGCTTTCCTCACGTGAGATAGCGATCGCGGTCGGACCAAAGAGATACTCCGATACGTCCGGCAACTCAAGCTGCTGAAGCGCAATGCGAACGCGCTTGTTTTTCATTACTCGGTAGTCGGCGCCTTTATCTCTCAGCTTCTGACGCAGATCGGTGATTTGCCCTACCGTTAAGCCACGGTAGTCGGTAAATACCAGGTCAGGCGAATCGGCAAACCGCCCCTTAACGTAATCTACGCTGTCAACCTTATCTTGATTAATCTTTGTTACGTATTCAGCTGTGTACTGAGCCATTTCGCTATCCTCACTTCGCCTTGGGCTCAACCGGGTCAACGACTCTGACACCGGGGCCCATTGTGGACGACACCGCTATACTGCGAACAAACTCACCCTTGGTGTCGGCTGGGCGTCGCTTCTTTACCTCGGAAACAACCTCGCGGATGTTATCGAGCACTTTGTCGCTTTCCATAGAGACCCTACCAACCGCAAGATGCAGCACGCCGGTTTTATCTGAACGGAACTCAACCCTTCCTTTACGAAGCTCTTCAAGAGCCTCTTTGATCTCAAACGTGACCGTTTGAGTCTTTGGATTTGGCATGAGACCCCGGCGACCAAGAATTGGACCAAGTCGTCCAACATCTTTCATCATGTCCGGCGTCGCCACCGCAACATCGAAATCAAGCCAGCCACCTTTGATCTTTTCAATAAGATCGTCGTCGCCCACATACGCAGCGCCTGCTTCCTCTGCCTCTTTTGCCTTGTCACCTTTGGCAAATACAAGAATCTTTTTCTCCGTACGAAATTGATGCGGCAACACCAGCGTGTCACGCACCGAGGAGCTCTTCTTCAGATTCAAAGACATAGAAAGTTCAATGGTTTCATCGAACTTGGCGAACGCAAGTGTTTTTACCAGGTCTACCGCTTCTTGAGGCTCGTAGGTGCGCGTCCGTTCAACGCTTTCAATTGCCTTTCGGTAATTCTTTCCGCGCTTCATACTACACCTCCACCTCTACACCCATGCTGCGGGCCGTACCGGCAATAATTTTCATTGCACCAGCCATGTCGTTTGCGTTCAAGTCCGGCATCTTCAGCTCGGCAATTTCCTGAACCTGAGCCTTACTTAGCTTTCCAACTTTAATCTTATGCGGCTCAGCGGATCCACTCTCCTTCTTGAGTGCCTTCTTAATAAGAACTGCCGCTGGTGGAGTCTTTGTAATAAAGGTGAAACTTCGATCGGCATAGACCGTTATAACAACCGGAATCGTAAGACCCGCCTCCAGATTCTTCGTGGCTTCATTAAACTGCTGCACAAATTGTGGCGCACTCACACCGTGCGGTCCAAGCGCTGGCCCAACAGGTGGTGCTGGTGTGGCTTTTCCCGCGGGTACTTGCAGTTTAATTATGGCCGTAACCTTCTTCTTTGCCATGTGTATTCTCCGTTCGTGGTATTGACGCCGCGCGTGACCTATTTCACACCCGACTCCCATCCGCTAGCAACAACGTTGCTAACCATTGAAACACAACATCCGGACCGTGGCCTGGATGTTATAATCAGATTCTCTCTACCTGCGTAAAATCAACTTCAACAGGAGTTGATCGCCCAAAAATCGGCACCATCACCCGTAGCTTGCCCTTCTCCAGGTTCACCTCCTCCACTTCACCGGAAAAGGTCTGAAAAGGGCCATCCACGATACGAACGGTCTCGCCAATTACATACGACTCTTTGGGCTTTGGGGCTTTATCTCCCTTAATCTCTCCAGTCTTCTGAAGTATTTCCCGCGCTTCTTCACCCGAAATGGGTTGAGGCTTTGCATTTGGAGAGTAGGTATGGAGTACGTACCATCCTTTAGCCATATCGCGATCCTTTGCAGCACCCGAGGCGCCAAAACGGCAACCCGAGTAAACGGTTGTTAAAAAATGAAATCTACGGCCGCAAGAAGGAGAAAGTCGACCAGGCCGAGAACAACTGCGAACATCGCTACCGAGATCAAAACAAGCTTGGTATTAGATTTCACCTCGTCACGGCTTGGCCACACAACCTTTTTGAGCTCAGCATGGCTGTCTTTAACAAACGCGATTATCTTCTTCATTCCGACCCCTTTTCGGCGATGCAGCCGGCGACAAGCAGACACGCAACAATTGAAAGGCACTTAGTGAGGGATAAACAGGCCAGGTAGGATTCGAACCTACAACATCCGGTTTTGGAGACCGGCGCTCTAGCCGTTGGAGCTACTGGCCTAAAAAGCGCTGAGCGACTACGCCGCTTAACACCATTTATCTACTTTACTTTTGCTTCCTTATGGAGTGTATGCTTACGCTCAAAGGAGCAGTACTTCTTGAGCTCTAGCTTACCCTGCATATTCCGCTTGTTCTTCTTTGTGCTATAGTTCTTTCGCTTACAGCTTTCACACTGCAGGGCGATGATCTCTACAGCCTTGCCCTTCGCTTTAGCCATTCCTTACTCCCTACCATAACACGCGGAACGCTTAGTATAGCCAAGACGGCATACCTACGTCAACGTCGGTGAGCTGCTGCACAACCATTACGTGCATAATTACGCGTATGGCGCATAGCCCTCGATCGGACTTGAACCGATGACCCCATCCTTACCATGGATGTGCTCTACCACTGAGCTACAAGGGCACGTAATCGCACGTGAGCGCCACGGTAACAGAATTAGGTACTAAGGTCAAGCATCACGGCACGATTAATGCTAAGGTTATTGAAACGCTTTTTTAAGAATCTCGATCCAGCCTTGGATTCTGGCGGTAGTCATGTTTGCCTGATTATCCTCGTCGATAACCAATCCAAGGAATTGTCGGTTTCGGACCGCCTTTGATGCCGAGAACACGTATCCTTCGGTAGATGTTTCTCCGACAATGCGACCTCCGCACTCGGCTACTTTCTTCGCAAGAATCTGCATGCAATCAACAAAATTGTCCGGATAGTTCTGCTGATCCCCTAAGCCCATGATTGCCACCGTCTTTCCGGTGAAGTCTATAGTATCCAGGGTAGGAAGAAACTCCTCCCAGTCGTCCTGCAGGTCACCCACTCCCCACGTTGAGACCGAGAAGATGAGCTTCTCATACGCAGCCATTTCGCTTCCAGTAGTTTCACGAATGTCGTGTATCTCGGCCTGACTCTCTCCCAATGCTTCATACAGCTTTTGCGACACATCGCGCGTGTTTCCGGTGGTTGAACCGTAGAAAATACCTATTTGATTCATAAGATCGTTCCTTGCTTGCGCAGCCTCTGAGGATTGGTCGGGTGAAGTATATAGCCAGATAATAGTGGAAGCCCCTCGTACCGTCAACATCATGGTAGCGAAGAACAAACAAGCCGGGGGGGGGCTAAACCGTCGCGCCAGACTGTTTAATTAGTCTTTCAGAGCCTCTACGAGTTCTCCCAGAACCTGCTCGGCGTCCTCGTTGGGCACTTGACACGTGCCAGCGGCATTGTGACCGCCCCCGTCGTACGTGAGCATTAACTCGCCAACATCGACTCCCAGATTACCTGAACTGATATGTTTGTCGCTGGAAAAAGAGCATACTTAATGAACCGGTTACCGGCGAAGATCGGATCTTGTCCACGGGTGTCCACAACCAAGACGTTGGCATCCACCCGAGAGCACTTACGAAGCTGTTCTTTAAACATCGCTTCATGTTCAAAATAAAGTTTAACTCGCTCCTTAACGTCGTCGAGATTCAAGATTTCCTCGATACTGTACTCACGACAGTACTCAATAAGATCCATCATAAGCTGGTAATTAGAGATTCGAAAATTTTTAAAGCGACCGAGGCCGGTGCGGGCATCCATGATGAAGTTCAGTAGGTTCCAGCGTTCCGGGTACAGCACCTCGTCCATTGTGAAGTTGGCGCTATCTCCTTTGTCGACTGCACGCATCATTTCTTCAGAAACATCAGTAAACTTGTCTGCACCACCATAGTGCTCATAGATTACACGTGCAGCCGAGGGAGCAGCCGAGTTAATGACGTAGTTCTCATGGTCACCTGAGCGCACCGACTCGGAAGCGTGATGGTCGAAGCACAGCTTGACACCCTCAACATAAGGCAAATTAGCAGTGATATCCCGATCCGATAATGCAACCAAACCATCTTGCATATCCTTCGGATGGACAAACTTTATCTCGTCGATCATATCCAGTGCACGAAAGAGAACGGCGCACACCAAGCCATCAAAATCGCTCCGCGTAATCAGTCGGTATTTTTCCGTGGATCTCACAATTACTCTCCTGCAGCTTTCCAAATGCTACTTGATACGCTACTCATTATCAAGGACAAAATTGAGCCCTAATATATTTTCCTGCGACCGACATTTCTGTCCACTGGACATCAGAGTCCGGGATTCACTTGGTAGCAGTTCCTTGATCTTTCCTTGCCACCTTGGTATATACAAAGAACGGTGAGGAAATTGGAAAAAAAAACTTGGACCACGCTTTTAAGTAACGACCCGGATCACTCTGATGTCTCGGGTCAATTCAAAGTGCTTGCCATCGATCTTGGTGGCACAAACGCAAGCTTTGCAGTTGTAGCGGCTGGCGAGACGCATTTCGAGTTACTCAGTCACGTCGTCTTGCCTTCCGGCAAGCAGGCGAGTTTTGCAGATGCGCTACGTACGGCACTGAATCGCTTTGATGAAGAACCTGGGTTGATGGCGGAAGTGAGTGCCTGCTGCATCAGCGCAGCAGGCCCCGTAGTAGCAGGTCGCTGCACACCGACCAACCTACCCTATACCGTAAGCACCCAGGAGATTGAGAACATTCTTAAGATTCCATGCACAATCATGAACGACTTCGAGGCCATTTGTTACGGTGTACCGCTGCTTGATCTGAACGACGCCAAGCAGGTGAGAAGAATACAGATTATGCAGGATGAAACGAATGAACCCGAAAGCGATCATGGAGTGGCGGCCGTTATTGGTGCTGGAACGGGCCTTGGGATGGGCTATCTCTCATGGGAACGGCCTGAATTGCACGTATTTGCCTCCGAGGGTGGCCATCTTGATTTTGCCCCTTGGGACGAACAGAGCAACGAACTGGCTACATATTTACGACACGAGCTGGGGCGTTTCCCCGATAGGGAGCATGCCCTCTCCGGGCCATCCATACCGCGACTTCACCGATTCATACTCTCAAGCGGGCGAGCACCTGCGAGCAATATGTCGCAGCGAATAAGCAGGCTACCGCAGAATGAACAGCCCGCGGCAATTGCGGCGGCCTCGGTGGAAAGCCCGGCGGATCCGAGCTGCAAAGCAACCATGGATCTATTTTTCGCAGTCTATGGGACGCGAGAGAATGCAGGAACTTGGAATTGACATTCACCGAACCGAGCATATCTTAGCGGAGCTGAACCGTGGAGCATATGACAAAGTACAGCCAGTAGTAGTAAAAGATATTCCGGAGGTTGACGGAATCGAGGTGGTAACCGCCTCGGGCGAGCTGAGTCTACGAATACCGGAAGAAGAGTTGAGTAAGCACTGGGCCGAGATTGCCCCGGAAATTGACCCGATTGCTTCTGCCCAACGTGCGGCTGGTGCGCTTGAGTTCTCGTATGAAGCGCTAAAACGTCTCGGAACCGCTCTCTACCCGCGCACGGCTTTTGGGGTTCTCAACGGCGGCTCCGCAACCAGTTACGCTGACGAGAAAAAGAACCGGGGACTGAGCGAGCCCCTCTATAAGCTGCTGGCGCCGGTGTTTGAGCCTATGGCCGACCGTTGTCGTGGAAAGGCAAAGGGGTTAACTCCGGCTTTTGTGCAGCCCGACGGTACCGAGGGTCCCACCTTTCTTGAACTGAAAATGCGTGGACTACTCATTCGTGCAATGGAACATCAAATCCGCCAGCCTGTAGAACCACCGTCCGAGCCTCTTGAGCCATTCTTCCAAATGACAAGTGTCCATAACAACGATGAGGTAGACGCCGCGTATAAGAGCTTCAAGACAAGCCCGCTTTTGGACCGGCTCATACGAGAGACTGGCATTGATATGACCGACGCGGCTACCGGCATACAGCCAATGCTTGCTGCTTTAACTCACTCCCAAGAAGGCTCTCCTCGACACGTATTTGAATCCGCTTACGGAAAAGAACATGAGCCGCTAGGGCTACCGGGTGGCCATGGACAGAACTTCAGTGTGCTTGCCGATATCTACCGCGAGTTGCAAGCCGACGGCAAGCGACTCGCCTATCTCTCAAATGTAGATAACCTGGGCGCTACGGTAGACCCGGCTACTATTGCGTATACCGCTCTTACCGGCCGCCAGGCAGCCTTTGACTTTGCCTTTCGGACAGCCGTAGACGTGAAAGGGGGTATACTTGTGCGCGACGCTCGAGGCCGACTCAACTGTGCCGACATAGGCCCGGCAGTTAGCCCGGATGAGGTGGCTCGTGCCGAGGCCGAGGGAAAGGCCATACTCTTCAACTGCGCTACTGGACTTTTTAACTTGAATTATCTCACGCACAACATCGAGTCTATTGTCGATCATTTGCCCATGCGCATAAGCGATCAGGACAAGGATGCTGGCCGTTATGCACAAGCAGAACAGGTAACCTGGGAAGTGCTCGGCTTACTGGATCGCCCTTTGGTGTTTGGAGTGGACAAGTACCGACGCTTCTTAGCCGCAAAACTGCTGCTTGAGACGCTCATGACCAGTGGCATCTCGTTGGATCATCCTGACTACCCTCGTTCATCGGATCCTGCCAAGGATCTTTTAGGCACCGCACGCCAACTAAACGCCGGGTTGCACTGGAATCTGGAACACAGTTACGGTATGAAGCGCTCGGGAGATCGCTGGGTACCAAAGTCCGTGGATGAACTCCGCAGCGACCTATCACCGGAAGAGGAAACATAATGAACCCGTTTGAATTGAACAATACAACCGGGGCAGGGAATGCAGCCGGAGGTCCTGTGGGGGACCCGGCCAAACGCCCGGCCCCGGATTTCTCGAAGCTGAACGGCTTGGTTGCGGCTATCGCACAGGACGCGGCAAGTGGTGAGGTACTGATGCTGGGTTTCCAAGACCGGGAAGCCTGGGAAGCAACACTCGCGACCGGCCTCGCCCACTACTACAGCCGTTCACGTGGACGCTTGTGGAAAAAGGGTGAAAGCTCGGGAAACCTACAGCGCATTGTGGAGATTCGCCTGGATTGCGACCAGGATGCGGTTTTAATGATGATTGAGCAACAAGGTGGGATAGCCTGTCATACCGGGCGAAGAAGTTGCTTTTTCAACCGCGTAGAGGGAACTTCGCTGGTAGTAGACGAAACTCCACCTGCCTCATAAATATGACGGCCCTTTGAAAAGACTACCTTATGAACGCCCGAACTCGCGAAAAAGCAGACTGTGCTGAATTCCCGAGTTATTCTGGTATTTACCGCTATGGTAGGTGTCGTACTCGCCGTCGATAGTGTGGTAAAAAACTTGGCAAATTTCTACGCCTGCATAGATGCGTATGGGTTGAACGCAGAAAATCTCGAGTGTCCAGTAACCACAGAAACCAACATCCCCGAATCCTGCAGTGATATGAACGAAAAGCCCAAGCCGCCCAATTGAGGAACGCCCCTCAAGCATAGGAACGTAATCATGGGTTTCCGTGTACTCTACTGTACGTCCGAGATACAGGGTGTTCGGCTTGAGGAGAAGCCCCTGGGGAGGAATCTCGATAGGCTGCGACGTATTCTCAAGCCGCATGTCGAGCGCGCTCGCGTCATACACCCGAAGCTCATCATGGAGCCGTAAGTTATAGCTGTTGGGGTTAAGCTGACTCGGAACGAATGGATCAATGATGATTTTGGTCCCGAGTCCTTCTGCAATGCGCTTTCCTGAGAGTATCATGTAATCGACTCATGGTAACTTGGTGACAGGTTTTTAACCCTGCCCTACCCATAGTTACATGAGGTCCTTGGGACGTCGTGCCTGATTGCCCGACTTCTCACACACGGCAAAGTGCTTCATTCGGCCGTTCTCGAAAACCGACTTCATAATGATTTTTCCGCCCCAACGACTTGTGAGCTCGCGAGCACCATCACGACGCGCGTTCTTTGAAACTTTTCCAGCTGCCATAATTTTCTCCTATCACGCCAACGATGTTTCACTTACACCGAAGCTGTTGTAGTTTTCAAGTTGAGGGTACGTTTTACCATATTTTTTGGCATATATCAACAGGCTTGATTGCAGGAGCCCTTGATTGCAGGAGCCTTAGAGCGGAAGGGTAACAAAAAACCCACCCTCGGTGTTTCTTAAACGAATACACGTAGGTGGGATTTTCTAACAAAACTAAATTTGTTTAGCCAACGTCAATTGCGTCGGTCGGGCATACATCAAGACATGCGCCACAGCTGGTGCAGGTCATGGGGTCGATAACCCGAACGCCGTTAGCCTCAGAAATTGCATCAACCGGACATTCCGGATCACATGCGCCACAGTTAATACAAGCATCGTTAACAGAATAAGCCATATATTGTCTCCTTGTTATTTATGTTCACGGCTAATATGCCATACTTATATCAATAACACAAGCGTTTTTTTATTTTTACATGAAAGTTTTCACATTATTCAGTCGTTAAGTGCTTTATTACGACTACAGGGTGCTTAAGACGTTCCGAAACGTTACTCGAGATCGGGTACGCCTTCAAGTACCACAATAGGGATTCCTGCTCCGCCAAGAGCCTGCGGTTTGCCAACGCTCACGCGGATACGGCGTGCCTGGGGTGCAGCTCGTGAAACAAGAATGAATAGATCGGCAGTGAGATCCTCAAGGAGTTCGAAGACACGTCCGTCTGCCTCAACATAACCACGCACCGAGGCCGTAAGATCGGCGTAATCCACAGTAGAATCCAGCGAGGTCCGCTGCCTACCTATGCCTGATGAGAAGACCAAAGATGGGTTGATTTCAATTTCAATGTTAAGTTCAAGCGGTTGCGCTTGATCGGTTTCTCCAGGGTTCACGCCAATGTAGGCGGACAGAGGCATGGAGTTAATCAGTATTTTCAGAGTCTTCATCAAAAAATACCATGTCTTCAGGCCGGGCAATAAACTCTTTACGGCCCGCCCCCAACAGCTTCTCAATTTCTCGGCTGTGTTTACCGGCCAACGCGGCAAGTTCGTAACTATTCATAGAGGTGACGATCTTGCCACAATCATTCAGACTCACTACGGCGCCAGCGGGGAAAACACCCTCAACTCGCACGATTCCAGTAGGAAGCAGGCTGTTTTTGTTGCGAATCGCAGCTAATGCTCCATCATCTATCGTAACCCTTCCCTGAGGCTCACTATTCAAAATCCACCGAACACGATTCCCAAGACGACGTTTAGCAAGAAACACGGTACCGATTTCCTCGCCTTCAAGCAGACGAGACAAAACCCGAGGCTCACGGCCATGCGCGAGGAGCATTGGGCAGCCTGCATTCTCCGCAACCAGCGCAGCGGCAAGTTTACTCTGCATTCCCCCACGACCGAAGCGGCTGCCGGTTGACCCGGCTGCTGCCAGCACATCATCGGTGACATGTGGAACGGTCCGAATAGGCTGCGCACCACTAGTTACGCGGGGATCACTGTCGTAGAGTGCGTCAATGTCACTGAGGAGAATGAGCACCTCAGCGTCCAGCTTACTGGCTACAAGTGCCGAGAGGCGATCGTTGTCGCCAAAAGTTGTGCCGATCTCCGCAGTCGAGACGCAGTCATTTTCGTTCACTACCGGGACTATACCCAAGGAAAGCAACGTCTCAATGGCATTTCTAAGATTCAGATAACTGGTGCGATTGTCTAAAACCTCCCGCGTGATTAACACCTGAGCAACGCTGGTGTCGTGCCGCGAGAACGCCTCTTTGTAGGTGTTCATAAGGATGGGTTGCCCAATAGCTGCACATGCCTGCCTGAGCTTCACAGTTTCGATACGGCCGCCAATTCCAAGTTCGCCTGCGCCCATGCCGATGGCGCCGGAACTCACCACCACCACCTGTTTCCCGTTTTCGACAAGCGCACAAACTTGTTCAGCAATGTCGCAAATATAGGGAACATCAATACCACCGTCAGCAGCACGCAGAACGTTGGTACCAATCTTCACCACAACTCGCCGGACCGCGGCAAAATCTCGCATAACGCTCAGATGGAGTCAGCTTCCGCAGAAGCAATTGTCCGATGAGTAAAAGGGCGCGCATGTGGACCACTATAGTCAGCCACAACATGCCCTGCGCCACGCAGGCGCCACTTGTACGTGCACAGCCCTTCCAGTCCAACCGGGCCGCGAGCATGTACCTTAACCGTGCTAATGCCGACCTCGGCGCCGAGACCGTAACGGAACCCGTCCGCGAAGCGGGTGGAGCAGTTCCACATAACACTTGCTGAATCCACACGATCCATGAAGAGATTTGCGGTCTCGGTGTGGGTTGTCACAATTGCGTCGGTGTGGCCTGAGCCGTAACGGTTAATGCACACCGCCACATACTGCGTCTTAGAGTCGGCAACTATTCGTAAAGCCATATCAATATCGGCGGCAGCATCTACGTACACATGGCAGATACCGTCGGCGTGCCCTAACACCGGAATTCGGGTAGTGTCCATGATATGTTTCACAAACTCGTTGGAACCACGGGGGATTATGAGGTCGATATCGTCGTCGAGAGCCAACATAACACCTACATCTTGACGCGTCTCGAGTAACCCTATCCAGCCCGAGGGCATTCCGGCGGATTCAGCCCCGTGGCTAATAGCAGCCGCCAGCGCCTTGTTTGTTTCACGGGCCTCACTACCACCCTTAAGTAGCACCGCGTTACCGCTCTTAAGACAGAGGCTTGCAATTTGCACAAGTGCATCTGGGCGAGACTCAAAGACCATCCCAATGACTCCGATTGGACACCCGACCCTCTTAAGCACCAGGCCTTCATCAAGCTCACGAACTTCCTGCACAAGACCAACCGGATCGGGCAATGTAATAACACTGTGAATACCCCGAATCGCCTCGGTAAGTTTGGCCTCGTCAAAGCGTAAGCGCTTGAGCAACGGCGCTGCTAACCCGTTTGCTTCGGCGGCCTCCATGTCCTTGTGATTTGCCGCTAATATAGCCTGTTTCTCGGCCTCTAAATGCTCTGCCACTGCCGCCAAGGCTGCGTTCTTCCTGGATGTGTTCTCTGCTGCAAGCAGCCGTGACGCATCTCGGGCGGCAGCCGCAACTGCACGGATATCGTTATTCATGTTGCCCTCCGGCGGCTTCCGCAAGTACCGAATGGACGGCGTGCAGCAGCGCCTCGGTTTCTTCCCAGCCTATGCATCCGTCCGTAATTGAAACACCATACTCAAGTGTCTCTGGATCTTCAAGTTTCTGACACCCGGGGTTGAGGTTGCTCTCCAGCATAAAACCAATGATCCCCGAGCTCCCGTTCGCGCGCTGTTTAACTATATCTTGTAGGACCTCGCCCTGACGCCGAAAGTCTTTACCACTGTTGGCGTGGCTGCAATCCACCATTACAACCGGTGGAAGTTTTGCAACTCGTAACTCTTCACACGCCGCGGCAATTGCTGCGGCGCCGTAGTTGGGCCCGGTGCGCCCGCCGCGCAAAATGACGTGTCCAGCTGTGTTTCCGGTGGTGGCAAGAATGGTGGTGAGCCCTTTTTGGTCAATTCCGATAAAGCTCTGGGGATGCATAGCCGCGGAAAAAGCGTTGATGGCGTTCTCTACACTTCCGTCGGTGCCATTTTTGAAGCCGACAGGCATAGATAGTCCGCTTGCCATGTCACGGTGAGTCTGTGACTCGGTGGTGCGGGCGCCTATAGATGCCCATGATACGAGATCGTCAAGGAACTGGGGGACAATTGGATCAAGCATTTCACTACCCGCCGGTAGCCCCATACTCGTAATCTCAATAAGAATGGAGCGCGCCAAGCGAAGCCCGGCCTGTATATCTTTGCGTCCGTCAAGGGTTGGGTCAATAACCAAACCTCGCCAGCCAAGTCGCGTTCGTGGTTTCTCAAAATAGACCCGCATGACAAGGTATAGTTGATCTTGCAGCTCCTCACTTAGTGCCTTGAGACGTCGTGCGTACTCAAAAGCCGCCTCGGGATCATAAATTGAGCATGGCCCCACCAGGGCAAGCATTCGCGAATCCTCGCCACGGAGTATACTCTCAATAACTTTGCGGCTCTCAGCGACCGTTGTAGCACTCGCCTCGGATTGCGGATACTCCTTCTTCAGCAGCTCCGGCGGAACGAGAGATGTAGTAGATACAATGCGCAGATCGCTGTTTTGTGTCATAAGAACTATCCTGTTTGTCACTCGCTTGAAAATGTCCCTGAGGAGTGACCTAATGATATGGCGTTCAGTATACGATCTTTGCGTCTTCAATCCAAGGGGCGTGGTGCTCAGGTTCGCGTCAACGGCAAGGTCATGCAGCGTGGGCCACCCCCACCGCGGGCCAACTCCGCCCCAGGTATAGTAACGGCGAGTCGGTCATAGGACGATACAATCTCACGGCCCGCAATGAAGTCTGAGGCCGGAAGCACGACGTAACCAGCGCAAGCAAGCTCTTCCAAGGTAGCGGGGTTGCAGTCATAGACCACGATCTTGCCGGGGGCAAAAGCAAATGCATTGCACGCAGATAGCCACTGCTCACGAGCCTGCCTCACCGGATGATCACCACCACACAAAACTGGCCGTAGATCCATACCCTGCTCGGCAAGGGCATAGAGAACCGACGAGGCATGCCGCAGAGTTTGCCGGCAGCCGCCTTTGCCCACGTGCGGCTGCACCATAATGGTTATTGCAGGCAGGGCCGTGGTGTGAGTCATACAAGGGGCGTGAACAAGTGCGTTGCCTTCATCTATCTGGGTAAACAGCATATCCAGGTGAATAGCAAAACGTTCGCGCGGCAACGGAACCGCGATTACGGTGAAAGGCTCCCGATACATCGCGCTGAGATTCTTAATGAGTCTGTCTATCGCCTGCGAGCTGGTACGCTCCGAAACGCCGATCAGCAACAGATCCTTTCGCACCACCAGGATGTCCCCACCCTCGAGGCGCATTGGTGCTGCTGCAGGCAGGTGCCC
>JAIVHN010000103.1 GCA_020201015.1 Spirochaeta sp.
GGTTGAAGACCCCTGACACTTGTTCGAGGTCGCTTAGTAAAGGTTCACGTGCTGCTTGTCGCTGTTGTGCTGCTGCCTTTTCTGCTGCTGCTTTTGCCGCCGCTTGAACAGCCTGTAATGAGGTGTTACTGCTTGCCTTCCGTGCGCTTCCTGTATTGGAAACTGCAGCCTTATACCCCGGCAAACCGGGCATATCTATAGACATATTTCTTACCTCCGTGTAAGAAAAGTGACAGAGGGAGAGCGCGAGCTCCCTCTGCCGTAAGCGCCCAAAGAGATGACGTCCAGAGATCTCTTTAGGAAAACAGGAAAATTGTGCCCCAACTTAGCCAAGCAACTGAAGTACAGACTGTGACTGAAGGTTAGCCTGAGCAAGCATAGCGGTGTTTGACTGTGTCAAAATTTGATTACGGACAAACTCCACCATCTCGGAGGCAATGTTAGCGTCACGAATCTGTGATTCAGCGGCTGCAAGATTTTCCGACGCAATAGCAACTCCTTGAGCTGCCATCTCAAAACGATTTTGGTATGCACCCAGGTCTGCGCGCTGCTGAGAAACCTGTCGCAGTGCGGTGTCAACTGTACCAATTGCTTGGTTAGCAGAGTCTGGGGTTGAAATGGAAATGATACCGGTCTCACCCTGTGCGTCGCTGAGGCCGAGCGCTGCTGCCGTCATAGTGCCGATGAATACTCGTTCGTTTTGGTCCATGTTTGCCCCTACTTGGAACTGCATGATTCGACCGCTTTCACTGTCAGTTGCGAAAGCTCCTGTTAGCATGTTCATACCGTTGAACTGTGCATGGGAGGCAATGCGATTGACTTCATCGACGAGCTGAGAGACTTCAACCTGAATTTGCATACGGTCTTCAGCGGAGTAGATTCCGTTTGCCGACTGTACCGAAAGTTCGCGGACACGATGAAGAATGTCTTGTGTGTTCTGCAGATACCCTTCTGTTGTTTGAATAAAGGATACTGCGTTCTGAATGTTCCGCTCAGCTTGATTCAGGCCGCGGACTTGGCTGCGAAGTTTTTCTGAAACCGCTAAGCCCGAGGCGTCGTCACCGGCGCGGTTAATCCGCATTCCGGAACTTAGGCGCTCAATGTTGCCCTGGGTTTCGCTTCCCCTCACACCCAGCGTCCGGTTTGCAAATGCAGCGCTCGCGTTGTGATTAATGATCATCTGACCCTCCTTGATAGTGTTCGATAAGGCATTCCTTGCCTTCACGGACTCCGCCAAAAGGAGACTTCGATGCGGCTTTCGCGCTTCCGCACCGAGGTTGTTCCTCAAGCGGAGAGATTTACTTTACCTATGTTTTTTCACAGGCAGAGAAACCTCTCCGTTTTCAGCGTTCAAAGAGGGTGTTTTTCAAAGAGCTACGGAGAGGCCCCAGAGGCCTCTCCTAAAGATATGATACTACCCTAACCCAACAATTGCAATACAGTCTGGCTTTGCATGTTAGCCTGAGCCAGCATCGCGGTGTTAGCTTGCATGAGAATCTGATCCCGGGTGAAATTAACCATTTCCGATGCCATGTCTGCATCCCGAATGCGCGACTCGGCAGCCTGGAGGTTTTCGGCGCCGACATCAATACCTCGTACCGCCATTTCAAGGCGGTTCTGATACGCGCCAAGATCGGCCCGCTGCTTGCTTACTGCTTTCAAGGCGGTATCAAGTACTCCAATCGACTGGTTAGCACTGTCCGGGGTCGAGAGCGAGAGAATGTTCTGTTCCGTTCGAACCCCAAGGGCGGTCGCCGTCATAGTGCCAATGAAGACACGCTCACGCTGATCCATGTTTGCACCAATGTGAAAATACATGGAAGCGGTGATGACGTTCTGGCCGGTTTCCTGTGCAAAACGTCCTGTGAGCAGATTCATGCCGTTGAACTGGGCATGTGAGGCCACTCGGTCAATTTCAGCAATGAGCTGAGAAACCTCAACCTGAATCTGCATCCGATCTTCTGCTGAGTATATACCGTTGGCGCTCTGTACCGAGAGTTCGCGAACTCGTTGGAGTACATCCTGGGTGCTTTGCAAGTAACCTTCGGTCGTCTGAATAAAAGAAATACCGTTAGATGCATTTCGTGATGCTTGCTGCAAGCCACGAATCTGGCTTCTCATTTTTTCGGACACCGCAAGACCAGATGCGTCATCCCCGGCACGATTAATTCTCAAACCGGATGCCAGCTTCTCCATGGTGCTCTGTGCCGAGCGGTTAGTTTCACCAAGCTGACGGTTGGCAAACATTGCGCTCATGTTGTGATTAATAATCATTTGACTTCCTCCCTGAAGTTTGTGTTAACGGCGTCCTTGCCGTTTTGCCGTTACGGAGCCCCTTGCTTGGGTGCTCTCACAGTTATTTAAAAAAACCTCCTTTTTTTGTCGAATTCCCTAAGGTACCTCGGATTATCACCCGATGTTTACGATAAGGGGCAAGGATTATCTCAGAGCCCAACAATTTGGGCCCTGCTATCCCGTGTTAGGCCTATCGGCACGTCTGACTCTAAAACTTAAGCGATACAGCGATAAATTTTAAAAATTTCTGGGAAGGAGTTTCGCGACTGCTTTTCGCTGTCTTACTGCTCCAGCTTTTGTAAGTACTGGAGTGCAAGTACGTCGTTTGGTTCAATTTCCAAGGCCGCCAAGAAGTAAGCGCGAGCTTCCTCAAGGTCCTCGCGCTTGAGCGCTAAAATTCCAAGGTTCGAAACAAACTTCACATTGTCCGGTTCCTGTCGTAAAGCTTCTACGAGCAGTTTTTCACTTTCAGGAAAGGCGCCAGTCTCCATTGAACATATCGCAAGTTCGTTTAATGTGTCAGGTTTGCGAGGGCCCAGCTCAAGCGCTTTTTGAAAGGCGCCCGTCGCATCTTCATAACGCTCAAGACGTCGGAGCCCCCAACCCAAAATAAACCACGCATTCCAGACATCCGGGTGCTTGACCAGAAACTCGCGAATTCGTGCTATGCCTTCGTCCTCTTTGCCAAGGCGGATAAAGTCGTATGCCTCTTTGAACAAATTATCTACCAAGTTATGCTTCTCTATTTCTGCAATAAGCTGAGCGATTTCCCCTGAACGTTCTGATTCCGGTTCAAGTTGCAAGTAGTGAGACAAGTGTCGCAGGGCCGTATCAAAACTCTGTGTTTTCAAGGCAAAATACCCGGCGTTGAGATATACCTCGGCTGGGGGGTCGTCTTCGGCAAGTAGCTCTTTGTACAGCAGGAAGGCCTGTTCTCGCTTTTTTTCGGCGTCGTCCGGCCGCGATGCCGCCTCGGAAGCATCTGCAACCTGCTCGTGCAGCAATGCGAGATTGAGTCGTGGTGCGACGTTATTGGGAAGTAGGCCGCTCAAGGCGCGGAAAATTTCCTCTGCGGGCTCAAAATCGGCATTACGTGCCTTGCTTACCCCGGCTTGCGAGAGCTCATCGGCAAGGTCCGGTTTGGCGGCAAGCGCAAGGCTACGATAGTAGGCAAGATCTTCATGCTCGGGACTGTAGGCGAGTAGTTTCAGAATTGCCGCAATAATCATTTCCCAGCGTAGTTCTCCCGCATCCCAGGCGTCACCTTCACCTCGAGTCTCAACGGGGAGGGGTATGTCAGGATCCAAGGTGAAGTCGCCGATAGTTCTATCCAGGTCGGGTGGCAGTGTAATAAAAATGATGTCCGTTAGTCGGCTATCTGCCGACGGTTCGGTGCCCTCGCCGGAGCCAGCGTCGGGATTGTTTGTTTGGTGCATGTCAGTTGTCCTCTGTGTTAGGGTCGGTAGGCGAGGCGCTACCCGCGGCGCTACCCGCGGTTGGATTATTGCCCCCAATCTCGGAAGGATTGCTGTCGTGTTTTCCTTGTAGTTGTGCGCTGCCGGAGTCGGCGCCCCGCGCTCGTTTAATTTTTACTGTTCTGAGAAAAGAATTGATTTTCATTTTGTACTTGATAGGTACCTTGTCTTCGTCGAACTGTATCGCAAAGGCAGCTATATCTGTACGTCCCTCGACCGGTTCAAAACGGACGACTTTCCCAACAAGAAGCTTACGAAGGCTGTCGGAAGTAACGACTATTCGTTCCTCGCTTCGCTTGCGACTATTAACGTTTGCCTCCAGTAGTTCACCGAGAATCTCAATGAGGTCATCAGGTGGACGTTGGGTAAAGCTAATAGTCACGAAAGACAGCTCTGGATTCTTTTCCCCATATGGGCTGGACCCGGCAATCTTGGCGCCGACAAAAAACGCGAGTGCGTCTGATTTGTCGGGCTGAAGAAAACTGAAGCGAAGCGAGATCATGTTGTTCGATTTTCGAAGCGCATCACGCAGAGACGTGGTGATATTCATAATCACCTTTGCACCGGACATGGAGCTTGAGTACACGATACATGGCCAATGGTAACCAAGACACTTGATGTATACCTGCTTCGAGTAGAGATGAGTTGCTTTAATTACCTCTTTCGTGAAGGTGACTTCTATCGCGTGAAATTGTTGATAATAACGCGAAATTTGTTGGCTGGTGGTTACAGGCATACGCTTCCTTCTATACTATGATGCTACAATGAATACTGTCAATAACAGCAACAATGG
>JAIVHN010000270.1 GCA_020201015.1 Spirochaeta sp.
CGCCTGACTGGTAGGTAGCCGAGCGTGCCCACATACGGCAGCTCAGGCTCTGATACAGCAGCCAGCGGTTAATAAGAAAGTTCGCCGCGTACTCGGGCGTCTGTACTTCAACGCTCCCTAAAAGATCGTCCCACCATGCTTGGGTTCGCAGCAATGCTGTCTCAAAAGCTGCAGATCTCTTAAAGGCAAGAACGAGTTCTCGCACTTGCGTGACCGACTCGCCTTGGCCAACCATAACGACAACCTCGGCGCTGGCCCCAGGCGCCACCGAAACCGTAGTTTGCAGCGCCGAGCAGGAGTCAAGGCCTGCGCCCACCCGCGATGAAAGGGCGGTGCGCTCCATGGCTACCGGCCGCGCCAGCGAGCAATTTCTTCCCAAGAAAGTTGTACGGTCTGCGCTGTAAGATGTTGCCTCGGGAGTAAGGGACGCAAAAGCAAGCCTATCGCCATACTCGGGATGATAGCGGTTACGAGCCAGAAGCGCGGAAACATCGTCGTCCCACGAGGTCGTCACATGCATTCCCGAGGACTCTCGGTTCTCGCCCAGCGTCCACTCCAGGTAGTGAGTCACAGAAAGCGTCCGCACACTCTGCCCGGTATTCTTCAGTCGCAACCGTTGGAGCTTGAGCGGCTCACCGCCGTCTGCATCCACCGGGACGAATACCGTTAGTTCCTGCTCTATGCCGTGACTGTTGTGCTCGAACACCGTATATCCTGCCCCGTGCCTTGCACGGTAGGCGGAACTCTCTCGAATTGGTGACGCCGTCGGAGACCAGTACGCCCCGCTCTCCTCGTCCCGGATGTAGATTGCCTCGGAAGCGGGATCTACAACCGGATCATTGGACCAGTCGGTGAGGCGGTTGCGCTGACTGTTACCGTACCAGGTGAATCCTGCACCGGTCTCACCTATGAGGGTTCCAAAGCTCGGGTTGGCCATAATGTTCACCCATGGTGCTGGCGTTTGCGCCCCAGCATCGAGATAGATTACGTACTCACGTCCGCCGTCGGTGAAGCCGCCGAGACCGTTAAAGTAATGGAGTTCCATGAAGCGGAGCTCCGCAAAGGGATAGGCCACCGATCGTTTTCCGACAAAGAGCGACGGTAGCTCAGGGATACTCACCGCTACCCCCAGCTGCTGCGGCAATGAACCGCGAGCGGCTACCAGCACCACACGTGCCACGGCGTTCAGCAGAATAAGATCTTCACGCGGCACTTGATCCGCGCCAATCAGAAATGCTCCGGGTCCATGGCCTCGAACCAACCCCTCAAGACGGTTGCGGAGCGGATTCTCGTATCCGCTTGCCTCCTCATTCAAAATCACCAGATCTGCCCTGAACCCGCGCAGCAGCCAGTAGGAGTGCGCGCGCAGCATCTGCAGAACCAGCCCCACATCGCGAATGTCGGCTATGCTGAGGAGAAGAATCGGCACATCTCCCGAAATCCCGTAGGGCCACAATCCAGACTGCCCCTTGCGATTCTCCACCATGCCTTGTGTTGTCGCGCGCATGCGGGAGCTGGGAATAAGCAAGTGACTCGCAATCTGCTGGAACCGGCGTGCCTCGTCAGGCTGAATGCGAAGCGAGCGCAACTCGATCTGTGCCGAGGCCCACGCAAAATCCATAGCCCGCTCAATTGCATGTGGATCGTCATACTTGTCCAACAGATCAAGAACTACCTGCCGTGAGTTGCTTGCAACAAGAATGAGGGAAATCTGCCGCTGCTCGCCGGGAGCCAACGCCACGCTCGCGCGCAGACTAAGAATTGGGTCAAGCACATAACCCTGTCCTCGGGCAGGCTCGGACACGGCCCCGAGCGGATTCTCCAGGCTTTGTCCGCGTCCGATAAAGGAGGCGCGGTCGGTCTCGAAACGCAGTTCGGCGTTCTGAGCATCCTCAGCGTTGTGGTAGCTAAGCCGGTGCCCCGCAAAGACCGGCGCATCATCCTCGCGGCGAGGCCGGCGATACGCAATTAAGGCATGGTGTTCCGGGAGAGCTTCTGTCTGAATGAACAGCTTGTTGAAGGCCGGATGCTGAAGGTCCTGTCGGTGCGGTGCCAGTGAGAGTTCGATATAGCTCGTGAGCTCAAGACGGCGGCTGCGAAGCGACCGATTGGTGAGAGTGAGTCGTCGTATCTCTACGTCATCCTCTGGAGAGACAACGATCTCGGTCTTAGCCTCGATTCCATTGTCAATACGGCGGATCACGGCTCGGTCAGCCGAGAAGTCGGCGCTGTACGACTCAACCGTTCCGTTGACAGGGTGGTAGGTGTTAGCCCAAAGAAGATCGGCAGCGGGTTCGTGGATATAGCAAAGCAGTCCGCCCGTATCGCGCACGGTGTCGGCTCTCCAGCGGTTTAACTCAATGTCGCCCCACTGGCTATATCCACCGCCGGAGTTGGTGGTCATAAGCGAGTAGCGACCGTTGCCGAGCAACTGTGTTTTTGGCCTTGTGGTATTTGGCGTTTCAAATCTGCTGACCACCGGCGAAATCTCGCTTACGCTTTCTACCGCGGTTTCCGGAGCGCGTGTTGTCAAGTATCGCGATAGACCTGTTGGAATACTCTCGTGCAGCAACGGCTCGAATGCGCGCACACGCGGGTCTTGGTGGAAGTGGTTTTGTACCACCCCTGCATGGAGGAAGTTGTTCAACGAAAGAAAGCTCATGCCCTGATGATGCGACATATAGGTTCGCACCAGCACTCCCCGTCTACCGTCGCGAGTGGCCTGACGGCTGTAGTCAATTGCATCGTAATACCCGTACTCGTTAAGCAGCCCCAGACCGTCCAGTCGACGAAGGTTCTTCAGCGTCGGTTTGGCTGCTATGCCCAGGGCGAGCAAACAGGCATAAGGTGCTACAACCAGTTCTTTGTCGACCCCGCGTTTCAATCCAAGACCGGGGATACCGAAGGCCTTGTATTGATACGTCTTGTTGATGTCGAGGTCCGAAAAGGCCGACTCCGAAATACCCCATGGCAGGTGGCGTTTACGCCCGTACTCAATCTGTATCGCTACCGCCTCCGCGGCAGCCTTATCCAGCAGCGAATTTTCGTATGAGCGTAGCAGCAACAGCGGCATTAGGTACTCGAACATGGTGCCGGTCCAGCTCAGCAGAACGTGGCGACGGCCGACAGCAGTGTGCGGACGCCCCATAGAGAACCAGTGTTCGATAGGCACTTCACCCCGTGAAACCGCAACAAAGCTGCCAAGTCGCGCCTCGCTTGCAAGCAGGTCGTAGTGGGCGCTGTCCGGGCGGTGCTCGGTTACGTTGAATCCAATACGGAAAAGTTTGCACCGCGAGTCGTAGAGGAAGCGCATGTCCATTGATTTAGAGAACTGCCGCACATCTCCCATGAGCTCCCAAGCTAGAGCAAGCTGCTCACCGGCCATCCACTGAGATTCTTGGAATGCCTGTATCACTCGGTCGATCCACGGTGCGAGGGGGCTTTCGGCCACCTCCGGCTGATTCCGCTTATCCGACAACATGCGAATAGAGGCGATGTCGCCAGCGGCAAGTCGAGTCAGCGACGGTGTGCGCCTCAAGTCATGTTGGATGAGCTCAACGGCGTCCTCGCCAAGTAGCTTAAGGTCGTCTGCGCTGCACTCGGTGGCAATCTCAACCCATCTTAGGTAGCGGTCGCAGCTCGCGAGCCACGCGGATACCTGACTCTTTGCCTGCCCCAGCCAGTAGGCGGAGGACGAGCCCAACTCGGCGCGACCCGAGTCGGGGTCAGTCGAGTCGGGGTCAGTCGAGTCGGGGTCAGTCGAGTCGGCGGTGCAGATGCCCCCGGAACCGTTGGCCCCCAGAGAGATCTCGTCAATCAGCCCCTGGGCCTGCCGCAAAACACCGACTGAATCCGCCGTGTCGCCAAATCCACATGACAGCAAGTCACTCAGCTTCTTAAGCACATCGTGCAGTGAGCGCTCTGCCACACTCTCTTTCAGTATTTCCAGCGTGTCGAGCAGTCCCGCAGTTGCCGCCTCATCCAGAACGGGGCTGTTGATGATCGCCTTGAGTC
>JAIVHN010000104.1 GCA_020201015.1 Spirochaeta sp.
GCACGGTCGTTCAGTATACCTTTTGGGTGCACCGGCCTCCGGCACTGCGGTTGCCGAACGAAATATCCGAAGTACCTTTCCGGGGTTGCGAATTGTTGGACGCTACAGCGGCTTTTACCCCGCTGCGCGGGAATTGGACATTGTGACGGCAATTACCAAAGCGTCTCCGGATTTTGTTCTCTTGGGATCCGGCCTACCGGGCGAAGAGGGCTGGGTTAGAGCGCATGCTTCGGCACTGCGAAGCGGTCTTTATCTCTGGCATGCCCAGGTTTTTGATGTGCTTGCCGAACGTCAAAACCGTCAGCCGGAGAAGTTTATTGAAACACTTCCGGGAAAAGTAACCGCTCTCGTAACACACCCGTGGCGCATTCTGAGGGGTCCGGTTTACGCGCTGTATCCTCTTTTGCTTGTTTACCATCGTCTCAGAAAACTGTAAGCCTGAGTTCTACGCTTGCCATCATCTCAAAGCGGCAATATACTTCAGAAGTGGTCAGGTATGAAGCTGTGGACTTCGCCTGTCGTTACAGTCCCAAAAAGGGCAAGTTTGAAAAACTCACACTGGCCTTCATGTCGTTTTCCCAATAACAAGGAGTAGTTCGTGATATATGAGTTCGATGCGGTGATTGTCGGTGCCGGAGGCGCTGGGCTCTACGCAGCTCTCGAGGCAGGAAGAACTGCAAAAACGGCGGTTATTTCCAAGCTGTATCCAATGCGTAGCCATACCGGTGCGGCTCAGGGAGGAATAGGTGCTGCGCTCGGAAATGTCGAGGAAGATAAACCAGAGTGGCATGCCTTCGACACCGTAAAGGGTGGTGATTACCTCGTCGATCAGGAAGCCGCACGTATCCTGGCCGAAGAAGCAGTACAGACTGTCTATGATCTAGAAAACAGAGGCCTGCCGTTTAGTAGAACGCCGGAGGGTCGCATTGCGCAACGTAGGTTCGGTGGGCACACCCGAAACTTTGGTGAGGGACCGGTACACCGCTCGTGTTACGCAGCCGACCGAACCGGAAACATGATTCTTCAAACCTTGTATCAGCAGTGTATCAAGAACGACGTTCATTTTTTTGACGAGTTTCAGGTTGTTGAACTCCTGCTTGACGGCACGCGCTGTACCGGCGTTGTTGTTTTTGAGCTTAAGACCGGCGAGGTGCATATATTTAAGGCCAAAGCAGTTTTGTTTGCTACCGGCGGGTTTGGCCGCATGTTTCGCATCACTTCTAACGCTCTGGCGAACACTGGGGACGGCCCGGCAGTTCTGGCTCGTGCTGGCATTCCGCTGGAAGACATGGAATTTTTTCAGTTTCATCCTACCGGCATTAAAGGTATGGGAATTCTTATTACAGAGGGCGTACGTGGCGAAGGGGGCATCCTGCTTAACAGCAAGGGTGAACGCTTCATGGAGCGGTATGCTCCGACCATGCTTGATCTGGCGCCCCGCGACATGGTCTCGCGCGCAATAATGACCGAGATTTCTGAAGGTCGTGGTGTGCGTGGTGACCGCGAAATCGACGACTGGGTCATGCTCGACGCCAGTCATCTAGGTCGCGACGTCGTTGAGAGTAAAATCCCCGATATTGCCGACTTTTGCAAAACCTACCTTGCTCTGGACCCTGCCGATGAACCAATGCCGGTACAACCTACGGCACACTATGCTATGGGTGGAATACCCACAGACATTCATGGTCGCGTTGACACAGGCGGCACGGTCTACGAAGGACTGTATGCAGCAGGCGAGTGTGCGTGCGTTTCGGTTCATGGGGCTAACCGTCTTGGTACAAATAGCCTGGTAGATTTAGTTGTGTTTGGTCGCCGTGCGGGGAAACACATTGCGGAGTATGTTCAAAACGTCACACATGGTGCAGTAGATGAAGGCGCTGCCCAGGCCTATGCAGCTCGTGTTGCAAAGCTTAAGACCGAGAAAGGCAAACATCCCGGGCCGATCTATCGTGAGATGCAGTCGATCATGACGGCTAAGGTCGGAGTTTATCGGAATGAAAGCAACATGTTGGAAGCGGTAGCCGCAATTCGTGAGCTGCGCGAGCAGTTCAAGGATGTTCGGGTGCAGGATACAGCCGACAATTTTAACACCGAGGTTCTAGCAATTCTTGAACTTGAAAACTTGCTTGATCTCTCTCTGATAACGGCCGCTTCCGCCGAGAACAGGCAAGAAAGTAGAGGAGCGCATTCGCGTCCCGACTATCCCGATCGTGATGACGAGGTCTGGCTTAAACATACGCTTGCCCGGCTTGACGGTAACACCATTAGCATCGACTACAAGTCGGTTGATGTTAGTATCTGGGAACCCAAACCGCGAGTCTACTAGAGCTACACGTGAGCAGGATGTGAATAGGAAGAAGGAGAATTTAGATGAACGTTGTTCTTGAGTTATATAGACAAGACCCGGCATCCGGCGGTGAAGGGGAGTTTAAGAGCTACGAGTTGGCGCTGGAACCGACCGACCGCATACTTGACGGCCTTATTCGGATATCGCGGGATATGGACGGGAGCTTGAGCTTTCGAAAGAGTTGTGCCCACGGGGTTTGTGGCTCCGACGCCATGCGCATTAACGGAAAGGAACGGCTTGCCTGTAAAACCTTGGTTCAGGATGTAGCTGAAAATGAAGGTGATGTGGTCCGGATTGAGCCCTTGCGGCACATGACGGTACAACGTGACCTCATGGTGGATCAGCAGGTCTTTTTTGAGAAGTTCCGCTCGGTTAAGCCCTTTCTCATTCCTCAAGATGAGGTACAAGAAAAAGAGCGAATCCAGTCTCCTGAAGAACGAGCGCTTTTTGATGAAGCGACCAAGTGCATAAACTGCTCAGCCTGCTACTCTGCCTGTCCGGTGCTGGACGACAACCCAGATTTTATTGGACCGGCGGCTATTGTGGCGGCGGCGCGGTACGTGTTAAGGTACATGAGTATCAGGGTAAACAGCTATTTGGTGAGTACGGCGTACCGGTACCGGCAGAAACTGTGGTAACCACAGCCGAACAGGCAGAAGTTGCAGCCAAGAATATTGGCGGTACCGTGGTCATTAAGGCACAGGTTCTGGTGGGAGGCCGCGGTAAGGCCGGTGGGGTTAAGATTGCAAAAACCCCAGAGGAAGCTGGTGAACGCGCAGCAGAGATCTTGGCCTTGACCATTAAGGAGCTTCCGGTTGAGAAACTTTTGGTCGCGCCAGCGGCGGATATCAAGCAAGAGTTTTATCTTGGCTTAGCGCTGGACCGCAATACCAAGGGCGTATTGCTTATGGTCAGTAAAGCCGGTGGTGTAGACATAGAAGAACTGGCCGTAAGTAGTCCCGAACAAATTCTCAAGCTGGCCATTGATCCGGTCAAGGGTATACAGGACACCGAGTTGAGACAAACACTTTCAGCGGTTTTTGAAACGCCAAAGCTGCTTGAGCAGGCTCACGACACGGTAACAAAACTCTACCGCCTGTTTGTGGAGAAAGACTGCTCTTTGGTAGAGATTAATCCCTACGGACTTGTCGAGAACGAGACTCTTGTAGCGCTGGATGCCAAGGTAAACTTTGACGACAACGCACTGTACAAGCATCCAGACATTGAGAGCCTGAAAAACTTGGAAGAGTACTCTGCCGACGAGATCGAAGCTAATAAGCACGGCTTGAGCTTTGTTAGTCTGGACGGTGAAATTGGTTGCATTGTTAATGGAGCCGGTCTGGCTATGGCTACTCTCGACATCATCAAGCTGTATGGTGGTTCACCAGCCAATTTTCTCGATGTAGGCGGAAGTTCAAATCCCGAGAAGGTGCTGAATGCCTTATCCATCATTTTAGGAAACCCTAACTGCAAGGCGGTGTTGATTAATATCTTTGGTGGTATTACCCGTTGTGACGACATCGCCAAGGGAATTCTTATGGCGATGGACCAGATCGACATCAAACTGCCGTTGGTAATCCGACTAATTGGTACGAACGACAAGGAAGGCCGAAAGTTGCTTACCGACCGTGGCCTTGAGGTTGCTGAAAGCCTGAGCGAGGCGGTTGAGAAGGTTGTATCGGTCGCTTAAAAGCGCAACGAGCCTAACGAGGAGCGGCAATGAGTATACTAATTGATGAAAAAACACAGGTTCTGGTTCAGGGTATTACCGGACGCGACGGAGCTTTTCATGCGCGGGCCATGACCGCCGACGGTACCAAAGTTGTAGCGGGGGTAACACCCGGTAAGGCCGGAGAAAAACTCGACGCAATTCCGGTGTATTCGACGGTGAAAGAGGCAATGGCGCAGCACCGCATTGACGCAACTGTCATTTTTGTCCCAGCAAAGTTTTCCTCGGCAGCGGTGCGTGAAGCGGCGGACGCCGGTGTACCTCTGATTATTTGTATTACCGAAGGTGTGCCGGTGCTGGAGATGATACACAATTATAGTTACGTCCAGGAACGGGGGCTCAGGCTCATCGGGCCAAACTGTCCGGGGCTTATCTCACCGGGCAAGTGTAAGATCGGTATCATGCCAGCGCGCATTCACAAGCCCGGTGGAATTGGGGTCATCTCTCGCAGCGGGACCTTGACCTATGAGGTTGTGTACAATCTCACTATGGCTGGCATGGGCCAGTCGACCTGCGTTGGAATTGGCGGTGACCCGGTTATAGGGTCAAACTTTATAGATATGCTGAAGCTTTTCGAGGCTGACCCCGATACAACCGGCGTTGTTGTTATTGGTGAGATCGGCGGCGAGGACGAGGAAGCAGCAGCTGAGTATATACGTGATCACATGAGCAAACCGGTTGCGGCCTTCATTTCTGGCCGTTCGGCGCCGCCGGGCAAACGCATGGGGCATGCGGGAGCCATTATTTCCGGCGGCAAAGGAACGTCTGAAGCAAAGGTAAAAGCTTTCCATGAGGCTGGTGTGCCGGTTGCTAATAAACCGGACGAAATTCCCGGTATCTTGACTGATCTACTTCAAGCTACCTGAACCACGGCGCTCAGCACCGTGAGACAACATCCAGAACGAGAGCCGGAGAGGGAATTGTGAACTCGGAAGACCCCAGTTTAATGCGCTCAGGTTACACAGAAGAACTCTACGAGATGTGGAGTGCAGATCCCGAAAGTGTCGACCCACCCTGGCGCACATTTTTCTCACAACTGGACAGTGAGGTAGATCCTCACGGACACACCGCCGGACGCGCGACCACGAGCATGACGTTACCTGCGCCTCCGGGGCGCGACTTCACTGAGTTTAGGGGCCCGTCGCCTTCAGGGGCATCCGAAATTGATTCTGGGTTTTACCAAGGGCGCGTCAACGCGCTCATTTGGGGATATCGAGACATCGGATATATCTATGCAAGACTAAACCCTTTGCAGCAGTACACTACTCCCGAGTTGGATTACATGTACTACACCATGGAAGGGAACTTCGAGAGTCTTGATCTTGGGGCATTTGGTCTGGATGACGCTCCACTCGATGAAGAGTTTAGCACCGGCCGCTACATTAAGCCCTCACGAATGAAGCTCCAAAGTTTAATCTCTACGTTGAGCGAGATCTACTGCGGTAGCACCGGATACGAGTTCTTGCATATACAGAACAAACCTATGCGCCGCTGGTTAATTGAGAAGATTGAGGGGCGTACATCGAAATCGCAGTGGGATGCCGAGCACCAAGTACGGTTTCAAAAAGATCTCATCAAGGCCGAGGAGTTTGAACGTTTCGTGCAGAACAACTTCATTGGTCAGAAGCGTTTTTCGCTTGAGGGCGGTGAGGTGCTTATACCGGCACTGCATTATGCTGTCTACTCGGCAGCTCGCCACGGATTACAGGAAATCGTGCTTGGTATGGCTCACCGAGGCCGCCTGAATGTGTTCACGAACGTTTTGCGCAAACCGGCTGCCGAGACCTTTTCAATGTTCATCGACAACTATCAGTCGCACGCTTACGGCGGTAGCGGCGATGTGAAGTACCATCTTGGTCACAGCTTTAACTGGCAGAACAACGATGGAGACAAGATTCATATCAGCCTTGTTGCTAACCCTAGTCACCTTGAGTCGGTAAATCCGGTGGTTGAAGGCAAGTGTCGCGGTATACAGCGACGACGTAATGACAACAATAGAAAAAAGGTTATGCCTATACTTGTGCATGGTGATGCTGCGTTTTCCGGTCAAGGTGTCGTTGCCGAAACGCTAAACCTCTCGCAGCTTAAGGGCTACCGAACCGGCGGTACGGTGCATATTATTCTTAATAACCAGATTGGATTCACAACCGCGAGTCGCGATGCGCGTTCAACCTTCTTTGCCACAGATATCGCCAAATCTATGCCGGTACCTATTATCCACGTCAATGGAGATGATCCCGAAGCCGTGATAAACGCTATCGACTTGGCTATGCGCTATCGGCAGAAATTCAGTTACGATGCTGTAGTTGATATTTTTTGTTATCGTCGTCTTGGTCATAACGAGGCCGACGAGCCAAGTTTCACGCATCCACGTATGTACAACACCATTAAGGAGCACGACAGCACCGCCACCATTTATGGGGAAACAGTACATGAGCAAAAGGTTTTTCCCCTTGAGAAGCAGAAAGCCTTTAAAGAGAAATTTCGCAATGTATTAAAGTCTCAGCTTGAGAAGGCCAAGAGTCCGGACTGGGATCCATCGCTCAATGACTCATTTCAAGGTGGCGATTGGGAAGAGTTTACAAAGGATTATACGTTTGAGCCGGTGGTGACTAGCGTTGACCATGAAAAACTTGGACACATAACAAAGGCGCTTGTCGAATATCCAGCCGGGTTTAATCCTCATCCAAAACTGCAACGACTGCTGACAC
>JAIVHN010000105.1:0-1360 GCA_020201015.1 Spirochaeta sp.
TGCCGTAAAAGACGACGTTGTTATCGTGCGAGTTGATGGAGAGGCTAAGTTGGAGTTCAACAAAAGCGCGGTCTCAACGGTTCTCGACAAGAAAAAGAACGCCGGTGGCGGAAAGAGCAAAGAGAAAGCAGAGGCCGCTTCGCCAGCTGAGACGGAGTCGGAGTCTGAAGCAACCGACGACAACAAATAATACTAATTCAACACAGGGTTGGAGGCATCCGGCGCCGGAGTCTAAAGCATGAGTAAGAGATTTCGTTTTCTGTTCACACTAACGCTAATCATCATTGGCGGTTTTTTTCTGTACCCAACAATCAACTGGTACTTTTTCATCTCGGAAACTGACAGAGAGCTTGCCGCGGCATCACGGCAGCAGATCCGTGAGCATGCCCAGCGTGAGGCCCGTGAGGTCCTGCTGGATCTGCGGGAACGAGTTGACCAAGACGGATCCGAGCCGCTTCCGGAGGAGTACAACTACCTCTTACCCTACGCTCGAGAGAACCTGGAGTTGTCCGGTGAAGATGTACCCAACGACTGGAGCGTTATTGACTTTCTTGCCGCTTTTCGAAGTGAGAGAGAGGCTTTTGGGGTTATTGAGACGCATCATCGTGATCGTGTTACCGCTCTGAAAGATATGAAGACTCGTATCGTTGAGCTTGGACTTGATCTTTCCGGTGGTATAAGCGTGACGCTTGAGGCGAATGCCGAGAGCCTGACCGAACGCCTCGGGGAAACACCAAGTGACGCCCAGTTAAATGAGGCAGTCGATTTAGCCGTTGATGTCCTGCGAAACCGGATCGACCGCTTCGGGGTCACGGAGCCTGTTATTCGGCGGCAGGAAGGCAGGCGTATCGGAATTGAGATTCCAGGTGACGACGACCGGGAGCGAGTGAATGCCTTCCTCATGGGAAGTGGTAGCCTCAATTTCCACATTGTGGATGACGAAGTGACCGAACAGCTCATTGAAGAGCAGCAAAAAACTTCCGGCTGGGATCTGGATATCGATGGCGTTCCGGAGTTTGTCCCGGCGGGTGTCGAGGTCGTACCTTATATGACCCGAGACGTATACGGCATAGATCAACTTGTTCGTTATATCGCAATTCGCGAGAATGTACGTGAGCATGGTCTTCCCGGGCAGTATATAACCGAGGCGCAGGTAGGTCGCGACCAACTAACAAACCGGCCCACCGTGAACTTCGTCCTTGATCGCGAGGGAACGGACATGTTTGCCCGGCTTACTCGAGACAATGTAGGCCGCAGCATGGCCATTGTTATGGATGGACGTGTCCGTGCGTATGCAACTATCCAAGAAGAGATTCCAACCGGTCAAGTTCGTATTTCCGGTTCTGATCAAGAGCAGGCT
>JAIVHN010000105.1:1550-5536 GCA_020201015.1 Spirochaeta sp.
CCGATGCAGCGTTGCTTTTGAATTTGTTCTTCCTGGTATCAATTTTGTCGGCGTTTAATCTGACGCTTACACTTACCAGCATTGCCGGTATCATTCTTACGGTCGGCATGGCAGTTGACGCCAACGTTATCATCTTTGAGCGTATTAAAGAGGAGTACAGACTCGGCAAGAGTGCGAAGGCGGCTGTTAAGGCTGGCTATGACAAGGCCTTCTGGGCTATTATGGATGCCAATATCACTACCTTTATCGCGGCAGTTTTCCTCTCGCAACTGGGTACCGGACCTATTCAAGGTTTTGCGGTGACCCTGGCGGTTGGAATAGTGTGTTCAATGTTCTCGGCGTTGTTTGTCTCGCGATTGGCCTTTGATTTTGCGGTTGATGTTTTAAAGCGTTCGAAGCTGAGCATCGGCTGGGGAGTTTCAGCATGAAAACAGTACTCAACATAACCAAACTCCGTTTTCCGGCGCTGGCGCTATCGGCCGTGTTGATAATTGCCGGTTTTGCAATGACCTACACCCGTGGTGGCTTTAATCTGGGCATAGACTTTCAAGCGGGGCTCAGTCAGCAATTAGAAATAGAGACACAACAGACGCCCAGCGCGGATGATGTAAGGCAGTTGCTGACCGGAATCGACGGCGTGCAGGTGCAAGAAGTGAGCCTGAACGAGCGGCCCGCTTTTACGGTTCGTGTCCGAGACGACGGTACTATGGGTAATTTCTCGGACGTCATGGGTGCGCGCGTTATAGATTCAATTGAGGAGCGCTTTGGAGACGGTAGTGTCAATGAGGTAGAACGCAATTTCGTTGGGCCTCGCTTCTCGGCGGATCTTACCCGTAATGCCTTCCTTTTGGTCGGCTTTGCTATGGGGTTGATTCTGCTGTACGTGTGGTTCCGCTTTCGACTTGGCTACGCCGTCAGCGCTATCGCGGCGGTTGTCCACGACGTTGCGTTCATGTTGGTTTTTATTGGTGCACTGCAACTTGAGGTTTCAACAGCTACTATAGCGGCAGTGCTCACCATTATTGGTTACTCACTCAATGACACAATCGTAATATTCGACCGTGTGCGGGAGAACGAAGACCTACTTCGTGACTCGAGTTTTGCAAACACGTTGAACGTGAGCATATCGCAGAGTCTGAGCCGGACCCTAATCACCTCAATAACCACCCTGCTTGCAGTTTCCGCCATCTACTTCTTTGCAGTAGGCGCAATTCAGGACTTCGCGCTGAACCTCGTGGTAGGTGTTCTGGTGGGTACTTACAGCTCTTTATTCGTGGCGTCTCCGGCGCTGTTAGGTTGGCAGAACAAGGTTCAGCCGCGACGGGACAAGAACAAACAGGCGAAGGGAGTGTCGGTGGGGACGAAGGCCGGTGTAACTGGGAAACCGGTTGTAAGTGGGTTGGCCGTCTCGCCTGGCGCCGACGACAATGGAAACTCAACGGGTGAGGGAGCTTCACCGCATTCCGAGTCCGACGTCGAAGCTATGAAAAAAGAACTGGCAGCACGGAAGCGCCAAGCTGCAGCTGGTGCAAAGCATGTGTCGCGTGCCAAGCGTAAGGGTAAGAAGTAGCGGTACCGTTCGGCTTTGACGCTGTACGCAAGGTGTCATGCCAAGTGCAGTTAGTCTTTATCACAGACGACAGGGGGGCAGGCCGAAAAGCCTGCCCCCTGTCGTTAGTTCCCTGTCGTTAGTTCTCGGTAGCGGCACTTGCCGGATTTCCTTCTAGTCCAAGCTCAGCGGCCACCGGTCTCATGCCCATTATCGTATCTTCAATAACAGCGGCAATCTCAACGCCAAGCATTGCTGCGCCCTTTTCAATGACTGATCGGTCGACTCCGGCGGCAAAACTTTTTTCATTCCATTTCTTCTTCACTGACTTCACCTTCATGTCCAGGATACTCTTGCTTGGTCGAACCAGGGCGGTACTGCTGACAAGCCCTGTGAGCTCATCAATAGTGTAGAGTACCTTTTCCATTTCGTGTTGCGGTTCAACGTCGGTATACATTCCCCATGCATGGGAGAGTACGGCATGGATGTAATCCTCAGGCCAGTCTGCTTCACGAAGGATTTCTTCGGTCTTGGTACAGTGTTGTTCCGGGTACATTTCCCAGTCAAGGTCGTGAATGAGCCCGATAACCCCCCAACGGTCGGGATCATGGTCGCGTTTGGCCGCGCTATAGCGCATGACCGCCTCAACCGCGAGGGCGTGGCGTTTGAGACTCTCAGTTTTGGTGTAAGTGTTAAGTAATTGCCATGCATTTTCTCGTGTCGGTATCAATTGGGGCCTCCGTAGGTAGAATTGGTGTGCGGCGTTAGCCGCGCTGAGAGAGCGGCTAACGGATCTTTTGCGAAATTGCAACGCCGTCTCGTACTGGGATTATACTCGTGCGGAAGCAGGAATGGCCATACACCATGCTGTTGTAGGTTGCAACTCCCCGAGCTGCAGCGTCTTTCGGGTTGAGTACATCTCCGTTCCACAGTGCGTTGTCGGTTATAAGGAGTCCGCCGGGGCGAAGTAACGAGAGTGCACGTTCGGGCACTTCCGGGTAGAACTCCTTGTCGATGTCGTTGAAGATGATGTCAAAGGGGCCTGCAAGATTTGCTGCAAGTTCAAGTGCATCACCCGTGAGATACTCGAAGAGACAACCGTTCTGCTCTTGTTCATGGAACTGGCGTGCTTCGTCAAGTAGCTCCGGGTCGCTGTCGGTGAGCGTTACCGATCCCTTTGGGCCGACAGCACGAGAAAAAAACAAGGCTGAGTACCCAAACCCGGACCCGAGTTCCAGAACTCGAGTAGCACATGCAGTGCGAGTGAGTAGCTCAAGCATGCTGCCGACAACCGGCCCAACTATTGGAAAGTCGTCGCGCGCGGCGCGCTCCTCCATGAGCTGGCCTACGACATCTTTGGGGGACTGGGTGCTGTTCAACTGGTGTAAATACGTCTCAATTTCGGACCTCAGTATTGGTGTCATCCTGTCACTCCGGGTAAATAGTATTGGTTCTTGAGCGTTCCCTGTTGGATTTGTGTACCACTTGGTTGGACGCCTGGCGTTTTATCGGTTATGCTACCGAGTATGGGTAATATACTATCGGAGATCCAGGAGCGTCGCGCTCGGCGCGCATTTTCCTCGCAGGAAGTCGCGAACGATGTTGTCACACGTTTGCTTGAGGCGGCGACGCTCTCGGCATCCTGCTTCAACAATCAGCCGTGGCGTTTCGTGGTGCTCATGGAAGGTTTCGGTATTGAGCATGGATACGCGCGGCTGGCACAGGGCAACTACTGGGCTCAAGCGGCTCCGGTGATTATTGGGGTTGCTACACGACCTGAGTACGACTGCGACCTTGATGAGGGACGACAGTATGCGCTGTTCGACTGCGGGATGGCGGTGCAGAACCTACAGATTCAAGCTCAACATGAAGGCTTGATTGCGCATCCGATTGCAGGGTTTAAGGCTGCGGAACTAAAAGCGGATTTAGGTATTCCTGCGGATCACATATTAATAACCCTGGTTGTGATTGGTTATCCCGGCACCGATAATGAACTGAACGAGAAGCACCAAGAAAATGAGAGTTCAGAACGGGTGCGTAAGAACCTGGATGAGGTCGTTTTCTACGGGTCGTGGCCAGTGGCCTGATCATTGCGAGAGGTCGAGCAGTAACGATAAAAAAATGAGAAAGGTTTAAATAGTGCTGAGACAAGGTAAAACCGCAGAATGAGACTTCACGCAGAGGAGCTGGGCACCGGTAGTCCGGTAGTTATTCTTCACGGACTTTTTGGATCGGGTGATAACTGGCGTCCACAGGCAAAATTCCTCAGTGAGCATCATCGTGTCGTTCTTGTTGATTTACGAAATCATGGAAAGTCGCCCCACGAGCCGGAGATGTCGATGTCGGCGATGGCTTGCGACGTAGAGGACACGCTTGAGGCACTCGATTTAGGGCGAGTAGGAATTGTTGGTCACTCTTTAGGCGGTAAGGTAGCAAT
>JAIVHN010000106.1 GCA_020201015.1 Spirochaeta sp.
GCTCACATCCTGGGAAAACAAGGATCCGGCCGATCGCTTGATTGTAGCCACCGCACTGAGTCATGGAGCGCGTCTACTGAGTAACGACCGCCGAATTCGTGATGCCGCTTTGGTCGACGTGGTGTAAGCTCGGAGCTCACAACCCTCTTGCATTCGGATGCGCCTCCTCAACGGCTCTTGCAGTGAGAAACGCTTCAAGCTCCGGGCCAAGTAGGCTCCCTTCAAGCAGCACCAGCTCCTGTCTAAGGACTTCGATGTACGCGTCGATGTCGTAGAATGCGCGGTAGGTGACTACCTGCGCGGCCGCCGCCGTGGTAATTGTGACTCTCGCCTCGCGTGCGGCATGTTCTGCAATGGCAACTGCGGTTACCCCCATGACCTCGTTGCTTGGCCGGCTTTGGAGGAAAGGCTCCATTCGTAAGAGCAGTGTGAGTGTCGTTGCCTCCGCCTTGCGGCCCAGGTCAACCCTGGCGTCATCTTCCGTAGAACCCTGTCCATAGAAGGCCTGCATCGGAATGTGTTCGGGAATTCTGCCTGCAGTGTCGCTGGCCGTTGTTTGGGACGCACATGCGTTAAGGCCGGCACTAAGCACCACAAAACCGGTACCAAGCATCACAATGAAGAGAAGCTTGTATAAAAACCATGGATGTTTCCGGTTCACTTTTTGCCTCCAAGACATGCAGTGCCGCGGCGAACGCAGGGCCGGGTCACCAGCATGCACGAAGGCTGCTACATGAGTGTCAAGATATGCCGTCAAGCTGAGACCCCTCGTCCCAGGCCCAGTCGGCAGCTTCCGCCGCTACCAGCTCATCTGCCGGAACCCGGAGCGTGTCGTGTCGAACAAGCCGATCTACGAACGGGGTTGAGTCATGAGCAACAATGCTAAAGCTCCGGCTCTTGTGCGTTACTGTCACGTCACCGCCGCTTTCAGCAAGTTCATTCAACACGGTATAGAGTTGTTTCCGTAGTTCAGACGCCGTCATGGGCACCTCCGTCCTCAAAATACCGCCTAAAACGCAGATTTGTAAATATAATAGCGTACGCACAATCAAACTGCTCGCCTACAGCCTACAGCCTACAGCCTGCGGGCGTCGATAGCTGGATCCGAATGGGGTGGCTCGAAGGCTTGCATTGTTTGCGCGGGACTATCAGGTTTGCTCTAGATAATACTCGTTTTGTGGTATTATCTCATGCAAACCTGAGGGTCTAAAAAATACCTTGGCTGCACATGCTTCGTGCCATGGCGCGAAATCTCTGATAGCCGGAACTATCTGGGTCTGGTATACTTAGTGTATGGCACTTCCAAAGGAACAAACGAGCGGTTTTACCTACGCGGATTACTGTAGTTGGCCTGATGATGAACGGTGGGAGCTGATTGACGGTGTGGCTTGGAACATGAGTCCCGCCCCTGGCCGGTCGCACCAGAGTATCTTGGGCAACCTCTTTCGGCTCATCGCCAATATAACCGACGCTACCACCTGCGAGACCTACATCGCGCCCTTTGACGTCCGTCTGCCGGATGAAGCAACCGCCGGTATCGAGCGCACCGGTAGCAGCAGTGCGCCATCAGATGAGACCACGAACACGGTGGTGCAGCCGGATATCGCGGTCTTCTGCCGTCCTGAGGTGCTGGACGATGCCGGTGCTCATGGTGCCCCGGATCTGGTTGTGGAGATTCTCTCGCCCTCCACGAGCTATAAGGATCAGACGCATAAGCTTGCCCTGTATGAGCGGCACCGCGTGCAGGAGTACTGGGTTGTCAACGGGGACGCCAGGTGGGTCATGGTCTATCGCATAGGGGCAGATAAACGTTACGGAAAGCCTGACTATTACCGTGCTGGCCAGGACAGAGAAGTAATTCCAAGCGATGTATTACGCGGCGCCAGCATAGCTGTTGATTCCTTCCTTTAATGCAGCTGACCACCGGACTATCAGGTTTGCTCTAGATAATGCCACAAAACTAGTAGTATCTCATGCAAACCTGAGGGTGTAAGGAAATAGCTTGACCGGCCTACCATCCATGGATAACATGTATACATGGAAAAGATGCAGATACTGTTTCCGGAACCGCAACTCCATAGGCTCCGCTCCATGGCGCGGCGCCAAGATCGACCTGTGAGCGAGCTGGTTCGAGCGGCGGTAGACACTTGGTTAACGCTGCATGAGTTTGATCCTGCCGCCCAAGAGGAGGGGCCGCCGGTCTACAGCTGTGGTGAGCTTCTGACTCCTGCGTCCAGTTTGCGTGAAGCAGCCTACGAGGAATCCAGTCTGCCATGAACAGTCTGGACACCAACATCTTACTGTATGCGGTTAACCGCGACTGTCCTGAGCACAGGGCGTGCAGGGAACTTGTTGATGCCGCGCTCCGAGAGCCTGAGGTCTGGATTGTGGCAGAACAGGTGTGGTTTGAACTGTATCGCTTGCTGCGCAATCCGGCTGTGCTGGGTAAACCTCTTGGTGCCTCACAGGCAGCCGATCTCGTCTCGTGGTATCGCAACAGTTCCGGCTGGATGCAGTGCGCCTGGTCACCACGCCTCATGAAGCAGCTTCAAGCTCACTGGGCTCACGAACAGTTTCCGGCTCGGCGGAGTTTTGACCTGATTTTGGCGGTGACGCTCAAAGCTCATGGTGTGAACGTGCTCTACACCCGCAACACCAAAGACTTTGCCGACCTGGGCTATTTTGCGGTGATAGATCCGCTTGCCGAAATCATGGACGAGCGAACCACTATGTAGTTATAATGAACCACTGAGGTGATTCATGGCGTCCATTACCATACATTCAATAGATGCTGCGCTCAATGAGCGTTTGACTCAGGAGTCAAGGCGGCGGAACACGAGCAAGAATCAGCTCATTAAGGAACTCTTGGCCAGGGAAATGGGACTACCGGTGGGCGATGCTTACGCGGATGATTACCGTGAGTTCTGCGGCGTGTGGACGGTGGCTGAGGCCGCGGAGTTTGAAAAGCGCCAGGCCGACAACACCCGGATTGACACCGAGGACTGGCAGGAATGAGCCGGATCCTGCTGGATACAAGTGCATATACCGCACTCATGGCAGGAGACAGTCGGGTTGCCGACCTGCTTGCCCAGAGCGAGGCTGTTCTATTGTCGCCGGTGGTCTTGGGAGAGCTCTACGACGGATTTCTGGGCGGCTCGCGCAATCTGGAGAACCGGAGAATCTTAAACCAGTTCCGTGCTAAACCGCGCACCGTGTGCGTGCCTATTACCGACGCTACTGCCGAGTGGTTTGCAGAGATCAAGCGCAGCCTGCGCCGCAGTGGCCAGCCCGTTCCTATCAACGATGTCTGGATTGCAGCCTCCTGCATGGAGCACGGCGCGCACGTGCTGAGTTCTGATCGCCATTTTGATGCGGTGGATGGGCTACTGGTGAGCACCCTTCCGGATCTGGACGGCCGCACTGCAGATGAGATTCTGGGCTACGACGCAGACGGTCTGCCCACATGATTGTTGATACATCGGCACTCTTATCTAGCCGCGCCATAGTACTCCACAGCCAGCCCCGGGATGTGAATAAAGTGCTTCCTATCCCGCGTTAGGAGTGGAAGGCCGTTGGATTTTGCGGTGATCCCAATAAGCAGGTCCATAACCGGGATGGGTGTTCCGGCGCGTATTAGCGCTGCGGCGGCCTCTGCATACAGCGTGGGAAAGGCAATGTCTGGATAGAGAATGGTGAGGTGGCGTACGAAATCTGCCACGCGGCGCTGCTCAAGCTGCTGCTGCGGAGAGAGGAATGCCCCGGTGCTCAGCTCGCAGACTGAGTACATACTGAGATACAGGCGCGTGTCGCCGAGGGTCTTGAGTGCCCCGTGCGCAGGCCCATGAACTCCCCGGGCGCTTTCCCGCAGAAGATCAACGCACACGCGTGTATCAAGAAGCACCTTCACCCCCGGTGTAAGGTTCGGTAGGTTCGGCCGCAATCATATCGTCCTCACGCGCTGCAATGAGCTGTTCCACTG
>JAIVHN010000271.1 GCA_020201015.1 Spirochaeta sp.
GCATTGAGCCTGTGTTTCGGTAGTGAAGTCTTTGCTTCAGTTCTTGCTGGCGCGCACGAAGCCGACAGGGCGGCATTGGAGCCTTCACCTCGGGCTAACGCAGCTATGCTTGATGCATTGATTGGCGTGTACGAACGTAACGTGCTCAAACTACCCGCTACCGCCGTCCTTCCCTACTCTCAGGCCCTTTCACGCTTCCCGGCGCACCTGCAGCAGTTGGACATGGAGAGTAACGGTAAAATGGTAGCCCGTGACGGTGAGCCTATTGCCTATGAAACCGGACCGCTTGTATTTGGTGAACCCGGCACAAACGGGCAACACAGTTTCTACCAACTCTTGCACCAGGGCACCGACATCGTTCCACTGCAGTTTGTTGGTTTTCGCGAGTCACAGCTGCATGAAGACATCGATTTCCAGGGCTCAACCGGGCAGCAGAAACTCAACGCAAACCTTGCCGCACAGATTGTCGCCTTTGCCTGTGGCAAGGAAGACGAGAATCCCAACAAATATTTCCCGGGTGGACGGCCTTCAAGCCTGATTCACGGTGACCGGCTCAAGCCTGAAGCGCTTGGCGCTTTACTCGCACACTTTGAGAACAAGGTGATGTTTCAGGGTTTTCTCTGGAACTTGAATAGTTTTGACCAAGAGGGTGTTCAACTTGGCAAGGTGCTTACCAAACAGGTGCTCGGCGGTGATATGCCCAAGCACCTACGAGCTTTTGCTGATTTACTTGGTGCGGCGCCGGAAGCCACATAAGCACATAGCTGCCAAGAGGAGCGTGCGCACGGCATGGTACGTACGCACGCTGTGCGGCCCAGAGCCTCACATTGATACAAGTAACTGCTGCGCGGTGTCACCCATGGCAGAGGCCGGATCAATCTCCTGCGTTTGCCTAAGATACATGTGCGCTGCACCACGATTACCCAGCCCGTGGAAGGCTAAGGCCGTGAGCAGATAGGCTCGTTGCAGGCCAGCAGTATTGTCGTCGTCGATGGTACGAACATAACCACGCAAAAGCTCAAGCGCATCTGCATAGGCAAAACTCTCAATGAGTAGCGTAGCGTGTAGTACGATCTGTTCGTGGTAAAAAGGATCCCCCGGCCGGCTACGCATGCTCTCCAGTTGCTCAATAGCCGCTCCAATCTGATGCTGGAGCACCGAACTCCACGCCTCGATTAAAATCGCAAGATCATCAGATTCAGGAATACTAAGCCCCAGCAATACTCCGAGCGGGCTATCTTGAAACTCAGCCAATAAATCACCGGACCCTTGCTCTAATAGTTCAAAGACACTCTGTGGGTCTATGCCATACTCATGTAGCAACTCGGCAACCACAGGCGGAAACCGAAATCCGGCCTCACCGCTTAGTGATCGGATATCTACCCCGCGATGAATCTGACTCGCAGAGTAAAGGTCGCCGACCCGATAACTACCACGCCGAAACAGATACACCGGCTCAGAGTAGCCTTCAAGGCGTAGTTCCGTTGCACCAAATACGCGGAACCTGTCATCAGGCCGAAGCAAAGCACCAGGTTTAGCTTGTTCCCAGCCTTCGGGGGTGAGCAACTCAAGACGACCCGATACCTCTTCGAGTATTAGTTCAACGCTGTCGACATTAGGTGTACTTGCTTCGGTTTCCGACAGCTCATCGGAGTCTTCGGACGGCTTAACGGTGTCTGCTTCGCCCCCGTTTGGAAGGCGATACGGCGCTATTTCCTGCGCATCCAGTCGTTGCTGCTCCCCAAGCGGGAGTGTCAGCATGAGGATGAACATGACAAAAGCGACAAAAAGCCGCATGGAACCAACTCCTTACTTACGAAAAAACCCCAATGCCGCTCCCGCAAGAGCTCCTACTCCGCCCGAAACCAAGACCTGCCGCCGGACCTCTTCCACGCCCGTAATGGCTCGCCCGAGTCTTGAGAATACATCAGATGAAGGCGCAATCAGCTCAATGGGAGAAACATAACTTCCAGCAACCCGTCCGAACAGCACGTATCCGGCAACAAGCCCCAAAACAGCGCAAATTAAAGAAAGCTTTATAATAGTGTTCACCGTTATCGCTCCTCTTGATACTTTACTTTAAGAGTATACCACTGTGGTAGCCCTTTGACGCAGTTTTACAGCTTGTGTATCATCATACAACAAGGAAACGCATTCCTATTCACTCCAGAAGGATAACCACACATGAAACGAAAATTCAACTTCTCCGCTGGCCCATCGACCCTGCCGCTGCAGGTTCTCGAGGAGATCCAACGCGAGATTGTCGACTATCGCGGCAGCGGTATGTCATTAATCGAAGCAAGCCACCGCGGTGCCGAATACGAGGCGGTTCATAACGAGTGCATTGAACATGTCCGCACCCTGCTTGATGTGCCAGCAAACTACAAAATTCTCTTGCTTGGTGGCGGCGCAACTCTGCAGTTCGGTATGGTGCCGCTCAACCTGCTGCACTATGCCCCGGAGGGACGTGCCGCCGACTACGTCATTAGCGGAGCCTGGGCAAAAAAAGCCCACCAAGATGCTGCAAAGCTTGGTGCTACGCACATCGCTTACGACGGCGCGTCGTCAAGCTATACCACTCTTCCGGAGAACATTAGTTTGTCCGAGAATCCTGTCTACCTCCACATTACATCAAATGAGACAATCGGAGGAATTCGTTGGGTGGACTGGCCAGATACCGGCGCGGTGCCACTCGTGTGCGACATGTCAAGCGACATCATGAGTCGACCCCTGCCAATTGAAAAGTTCGGCATCATCTATGCCGGTGCCCAAAAGAACTTGGGGCCAGCAGGTGTAACGGTAGTAATCATCCGTGACGATATCGTCCAGGACTCTCCGTCTCAACTGCCTGCGTACCTGCAATACTCGGTGCACGCCGAGAGTAACTCTCTGTACAATACACCGCCGGTGTTTTCGATCTTTGCCATGAACCTGGTCCTTCGCTGGGTCAAGAAGCAGGGCGGGGTAGCAAAAATGCAGGAGCTGGCCGAGCAAAAGGCGGAACTCATTTATTCCGCGGTACAGGCAAGCAACGGCTTTTACACATCTCCTGTTGATCCGAAGTATCGTTCACTCATGAACGTGGTTTTCCAGATTGCGGATGCATCGCTCGACACAACTTTTATTGAAGAAGCGACCAAACACGGCATGGTCGGGCTGAAGGGGCACCGCAGCGTTGGCGGACTACGAGCATCGCTTTACAACGCCATGCCGGTGTCGGGCGCCGAAGCGCTGGCGGACTTTATGCGTTCATTTGCGACTCGTCGTCGCTGAACCTGAGCAAAAACCATACAATTGACTTGACGGCTGCCCTAAAGGGGCATAGCATTAAGGTGTGGGGTGACACCATAGGGTGTTGCTATGAAAAATGACGGTTACAGGAGGCTGAATGGAAGAACCACCTATCTGTCAAGGCCGGTATACCCGGCACTACACCAAACAATGTATAGTCAGGGCAACACGCCCTCATGAGTAAGTGGAATGTCCCTTAAGGGACTCCAAACAGCCGGTAGTTAGTACCGGCTTTTTTTATGTACCGCTGTACTCACCGCTCGTTATGCGCGGACCGTTATACTCGGATCCGTTGTACCCAAGCCATGTCGGCTCTACGCACTTCCGCGATCGCTAACCGGCATCGGTAGCATTGCGAATCTCAACAGGCTGACGGGTTGACTCAATCACATCACGCCAGAGACTGCTCTCCGGGTCTACATAGTTTCTGCTTGTCACCGCAATGGGAATGGGCAGGTGCACAAAGTAATTATTGATGAGGCTTATCAGGATTTTTGTCTTACCTGACATTGCGGCATGGACCGCGTTACTTCCAAGCCGGGCGCAGTACACCGAATCGTTGGGATCGGCAACCGCGCTCCGAACCGTATAACTGGGGTCGATATATTTAAGATTGACATGCATGCTGATAGAAGCAAAGTAGTCGTTAATGCGGTCTCGCAGATATTGCCCTATA
>JAIVHN010000272.1 GCA_020201015.1 Spirochaeta sp.
GCATGATATCTCTTGGATCTTCCGACATCAATTTGTCACTTGCAGTAAACGAGAGCGATGCAGACCGTGCGGTGAGAGCGCTACACGACGAGTTTTTCTCGGCAACTGCGAGTGTGGCTGCCGCCACGGCGTTGCCGCAAAAGGACACAAAGTGATCTCCCAGCTTGAGTCGTTTATTCGACGAGTGGTAAACGAGTACGAGTATGACAAAGGCTATACTGGAACAACACAGGATGTGGATTATCTTCAAGCGATGGAGGAACTGGACGCCTTTATTCGCGGAGACGAGCTTCCACCGGTTAACCCGGGTGCAGGCCCGCACGCAAGGTCGGCTCCGGCGTATCTACACGCAGACTATCATGCTCTCGAGGTAGCACCCGGGGCCCCTTTTCAAGAGGTGGCTGCTGCGTATAAGCAACTAGCCCACCGCTATCATCCGGATCGATGGTCCTCTGTCTCAGAAGATAAGCTTCGCATGGCAACAGAAATCTTCACACGGATTTCGTCTTCGTTTCGCAGAATCAAAGACTACGAGACTCGACGTTAAAGCTCTTCTCTACTTGCTTCGGGGGCATCGTCCTCCACACCATATTCACTGAGTTTGCGATGCAGGGTTTTACGACCAATGCCCAAAACGCTAGCGGTCTTACTTTTGTTGCCATTATTTGCACTAAGGGTGCTACGAATGATTTCCTGCTCGGCATCCGCTAAGCTTGAGCCGACCGCTATACGAATGCAGTCGTTGTCAGAGTCCTGCATTACTCCGGGCGGTAAATCATCCGGTTGAATGATGCTACCTTTGCACATAACCACTGCACTCTCAATGGTGTTGCGCAATTCACGAATGTTTCCGGGCCAAGAGTAGTTATACAGCATGGAGCGCGCCTTGGATTCAATACCTTCCACCGGCTTACCGTTTTCAGCAGCAAACTCCTTTATGAAGGCTGACGCCAACAGCGGAATATCCTCTTTGCGCTCGCGGAGGGGAGGGACATGGATATTCACCACATTCAGCCGATAGTACAAGTCTTCACGGAATTTTCCATTCTCTATTTCGGATTTCAAGTCCTTGTTTGTGGCGGCAACCACACGTGCATCGACCACGATAGTATCTTCACCGCCAACTCTTTCAAAGCTTTTCTCTTGCAATACCCGCAGGATTTTTACCTGTACATTTGGATTGATCTCCCCAATCTCATCAAGAAAAATCGTTCCCAAGTGTGCCAGCTCAAAGCGACCTCGTTTGCGTGAGACTGCCCCGGTAAAAGCACCCTTCTCATGACCAAACAACTCACTTTCCAGTAGGTTTTCGGATAAAGCAGCGCAGTGAACCTTCACTAATGGTTTCGACTGGCGTCCCGAAAGATTGTGGATGGCATCGGCAATAAGCTCTTTGCCGACACCACTCTCACCGGTAATCAGCACCGAGGCCCTCGTCGGAGCCACCTGATTAACTACCTCAAAAACCTGCTTAAGCTCGTTACTTTTCCCAATAATGTTGGAGAAATTTCTGTGTTTGTTGAGTTCCTCTTGGAGAGCACGGTGCTGCAGCACCAGTTCTCGGGTTGAGAGGGCTCGACGTACCAGCAAGGACAGCCTATCTAGATTGACCGGCTTGGTAAGGAAATCAAAGGCTCCATCCCGCATTGCCTGGACAGCAGTTTCAATGGTGCCATGCCCGGTAAGAATGATTACCTGTACGGTGGGATACGAGTCGACCACCCGCCGAAGAAGTTCCTCACCCGAGAGACGCGGCATTCTCAGGTCAGTGATAATGAGATCTATTTCCTCATTCTCAATGGTCTCCCATGCCTCCTGACCATCGGCCGCGAGCAAAATATTGTGCTCATCAAGCTCAAGCGCTTTGCCCAGTCCTTCGCGGATGTTCTTTTCATCATCAACCACGAGCACGTTAAACTTCATGCGTCCGCCTCTTCATGCCAATCTAGTAGGTGCTGCTCTTTTTGGGGCACACGGAAAGTAATGGTGAAAGTCGTACCCTTTCCTTCCTGTGATACCACCGAGATCTCAGCATTATGCTCCCGTAACACTTTGTATACCAGAGTTAAACCAATACCCGAACCAAAATCTTTCGTGGTAAAGTACGGCTCAAAAATTTTTTCAAGCACCTGATCAGACATACCTACGCCGTTATCAGTGAAGCGAAGAACCACTTCATCACCGCGAACGCGCGTGTCTATCTTGAGCGTCCCACCTTCCGGCATTGCCGAAATAGCGTTCTTAACAATGTTCAGCAAGGCGTGCTTCAGATACTTGTCATCCAAGAGTAACTCGGGCAGCTCGCCAACGAGAACGGTCTCAATTCTAATCCCGGCTTCCTCTAGCTCAACAGTAACAAAGTCTAAGAGTTCCTGCAGAAGACGGTTAAGATCTCCATATTCCAAAGTGACGTCCATAGGTCGTACGGCAAAGAGAAAGTCGACAACGATCTTGTTAAGTCGTTCAATTTCTTCGTTGATTACGTGTAAATTTCCTTGCACCGACGCATTGTCACCGAAGCCTTTCGCCGCCAGGGCTCGTTGAATCAACTGAATATGTATGCCTATGGAGCCCAGGGGGTTCTTGATCTCGTGAGCAACCCCGGCCGCAAGTGTCGTCAGAGACGCCAAACTTTCGGCACGACGTAAGCGTGCTTCACGATTGCGCTTCTCAGAAATATCCTCAACCCGCAAAATATTCCCTTGCACCGTCCCGTTACAAACCAGCGGCATGACGCTACAGGAGAGAATGCGCGTAAGACCACCAGCATCTAGTGCAAACTCTTGATTCATGATTGATTCGTTATTTATTAGGGTTTGTTGCAGAAAGCCCGCGATCTGAGGATCGGCAATCAACTCCCAGACCAATCCCTCGCCCTGCTCTGTTGAGGTTAAGGGTATAAGACGTTCAACCGGTTTATTGTGGAGGACAAGCCGATGATTTTCATCTGCAACCAATACTCCGTCGTTCATGGAGTTCAGTACCAACTCCAGTCGTTCATTTTCGACGGCGATATCATAGATAAGGTGATGTATTCGCTCTCGGTCAAGTTTTTCGAGCTTGTTAAGCGCTCGCTGTATAAACTTTCGCACGCAACGACTATCCTTTCATCTTGAAGTAAAGACCCTCAAGAACTTGAATCGTGGGGAGTCTATACAGCTCAATGTACTCACGATGATCCTCAATCGTCTTTACCCATTGTTCAAGTTTCGATAGTTCTATCTGCTCAGATGAGCCCCGAAAGTTGCAGCGCAACTGGTTTGTCAAACTCTCCAAAAAGCGCCGCGCCCACTCTGTACCACCACACATCCCTTGCCTGTTCTGGAGTCCGATCACTGAAATGATAGGGACGTACCCGAGAAAGTATAGTCGGCATGAGCGCACGCTTGTGAGAGCTTAGCAGCAAGAAGTAGGAATTTTTAGGCGGCTCTTCCAGTGTTTTTAGCAGGGCATTCCGAGAACTTTCCTGCATGCGATCCGCGTTCTCAAAAATGACAACTTTGGGTTCTTCGCCCGCTGTCATTCGCGACCAAGAAGAAACACGTCGCACGACGTCCACCGGAATATTGTCACTAGGCAGTAACTCGCACAGCTTTTTTGCCGAGTTTTGGATACCGGTACAGAGCTTTGCAAGCGAGGACTCGGTAGGCAACTCCTGACCTGGAGAGATTTCGTCTAGTGCTTCAGCGATTTTTCCAAGAGGCGCCGAGGCCTTCCCAAGCCGAGGCTCATCACCCGCCCACAAGAAATCGTCAAAGCGTCGAGCCAACTTCCGAACAGCACGTTGATAAAGGTACGTCGCTGCGTCGTTGCGGGCACGCAGTAGCACAGACTCCGCTACCACGATCTCTTGCATGAAGTAGCGTTCACCGATCAGGATTGTCCGAGGTTCCAAAAGTAGCCGATGCGCATTACAAGACGAACACTTACAGGACCACGGCGCCCCCTCGGTACGACAGCCAAGAGTCCGCGCCAGTTCAAGTGCGGTGGATAGTTTGCCACTGAACTCTGGCCCTTCAAAAAGGAGTGCCGCGGGCAGGCTATTTACCTGTATATCCTCAGCAAGTTGAGCTACTACCTGATTTTGCGAAAGAATATTCTCAAACATTTCCGGCCGTCAAATTAAGGAATTGTGCAGCAAAGGGCAATAGTGGAAGAAGGGTGTGTGCAAAGACGCTCTCGGCAATGAGAAGCTCCGGTCGCACAATCGGCTGAACCTGAATAAGCAGGAGAAGAATGAATACCAGCAGTAATCCTTCTGCAACTCCGAGGAAAAAGCCTGCTGCATGGTCAAGACCAGCCAGATGTATTCGCTCTATAAGCCGATTAAGAGCATTTTCGAATAATTTTACGACAATGTAGATAATAAGAAACAGAGCCAGAAATGCAATTACTTGAGTCCACACTGACTCACCAAAATTGCGCTCCACATGTGCGGCCAGTATTCCGGAAAACAACACTGCACCGCCAATTCCTAGAAACAAGGCAGCAACCGACATGATCTCTTTCACAAAGCCACGAATTCCTGCGCGAATTGTCGTGAAGACTACCATGATAAGAAACACAATATCGACCGGTACGAGTTCCATATCTGGCTACCACTCGCCCGTGGGTGCGTCGGTCGCGCTGTGGTCGGTCGCGCTGTGGTCGGTCGCGCTGTGGTCAGGTGTGTTCTCGACTAACGGCTCGTCGCCCGTAGAGCATACAGTTGTGCCGTGTATCTCACAACTAATCATCTGAGCAATGATGTCGGCGGAATCCCGACCGGCAAAACTGCGGGCGGCAGTACTCATATCCGCCTGTTTCTTGGGGTCGTCGAGCAAACTGAAAATCTCGTCAACAAGGATGTCGACCGTAGTGTCGCCACTTGGCAGTATTCTGGCCGCACCGCTCGCAGCATATAACTCGGCGTTTCGCAGCTGGTCACCCCGGGAACCTTCAAGGCCGAGGGGAATCAATACAGCCGGTGTCCCACTGACCGCTAACTCCCACACAGTACCCGCCCCCGCTCGACATATCACCAGCTGAGCGGCGGCAAGAATGTCAGGATACTCAGACGAAAAAAAGGAGGCCGCGTAGTAGCTCGTGTCGCCTTGCTCACCAAGCTCCCCAGTAGTTTTCCTTGGCTCATCCCCACTGCCACCCTGGTTACCGGTTTGATGCACCACAAAACACCGATCTGTTAAGCGTGGCGAAGCCTGGCTCACGAGAGTGTTAATCTCAGCAGCCCCGAGACTGCCGCCGAGGAATAAAAGCACCGGACGTCGTTGCGATTTAATTCCCAAGAACTTACAGCCCCTACTTGCCTCGCCAGCAGAGACAGCCTTACGAACCGGGTTCCCAGTAACAACAACGTCAACAAACCGGCTGTTAAGCTTGGTCGCTAATCCAGGATCAAGATCGGAGTCATGAGTGTAGCACGGAATTCCCAGCATGCGTGCCGCAGCAACCACGGGCACGGCAACGTATCCACCTTTGGAGAAGACGAAGGCCGGAGAGATTTTCTTTAGTCGGTAAAGCGCACAAAGAAAGCCTGCAGGCACGCGAAAAGCATCTACAAAGGTGTGAAGTGAGAAATACCGCCGCAGTTTACCTGCCGGAACAGCATAAAAGGGAATGCCCCAGGACTCCACAATCGCACGTTCAACGCCGCGAGGAGAGCCAATCCAGCAAACCTCTGTAATGTTGTAGTCGCGTAAGGCTTCTATAACGGCTATACCAGGAAAAACATGTCCTCCCGTTCCGCCGCCGGTAAAGGCTACCAGGTTTCCCATATTTCCCCTTGCGCATGTTTTCGGTGAGTCAGTATACTCAACTGTATCATGAGCTCCTTCTTTTATGCAATCTTCATTGGCTTCCTACTCACCGGGCAGGTGATAAGCACGCCTCCAAACCTTGCGGCACAGCAAACTTACCAGGAAAAACGGGTGCAGAAAACACGAGAGTTTTTTCCTGGACTAGACTCCGTGCAGGTTGAAACTCTGCTCCAAGCCATACCGCTTGACCACGAATACAAGAGCAAAGTCACAACACAGCTGGCACCGGAGGTAGCGGCAACTGAGCGGATACGCCGTACCGCCGACGCAGTATCACCAAGTTTCGGGCTTGAAGCTCTCCACTTCTATCCAAGCACTGAGGCGCGGCAGCTTACATCGCTGCGACTCTACAATATTACACGTGCACTCAGCACGATGGAAGGACTTGAGTACACAGTAGAAAACAGCACCACCCGCAAGACTCTGTATGAAGAGTCCTACGCGATAAATAACCCTGAGTCTGCCCAACGCATTCCTGATCCGGTGGTCGAAACCATTCCGGCGGAGGCCTCGCTCTACGCGCTCCAAGATGACGACGGATTCGGGCGAAACGTGTACAAGGTCACCCACTACTATGACTCAGGCGTTATTCATGTTCAAATGACGAACCTCACGACCATTCGCATCGGCTTTATTCCGATAGTTCGTTCGGATAATTTCATTCTGCAGTTTGTAATGCTTCCCACCGAAAGCGGGCTTTATTTCTACGCAAACGGCGCCATGCGAACACCCGCTATCATGTCCGGCTTTGAAGGGCGAGCCCGGGAGGGTTTGCGTGTTCGTATCGACGCCCTGTACGACTGGTTTGTCGAACAACTGGAAAATGCAATTGCCGAGGACCTGTAACGCCTCTCACACACGCACACACACGTCAGAAGAAGAACTGCAACATAATTACCTGAGACGCACCAATGAAAGCCCCCAGTATCGCCCCAAAAACATTAATCCACTTCAGATGTTGAGCAATGACCATCAGCAATAAACGTTCAACACTTTCGGTATCCAGTCCGTCGACTTTACGTACCACCAATGCCTCAACATCCATCACGGAGATGATCTCAGGCAATCGAGCCTCAATCAAGGCTATGGCTCGACGCGCAATTGCGTCATCAATGAGCTGCTTCTCAGCCGGTCCAAGCGCCAGCAACTGATACAAGGGGCGGTTTCGTGCCCTGTTGAGGAATCGCTCAATAAGCGCTACTGCTCCGGCCGCAATCCTTGTACGAAGTTCATCCTTACGGAGCAGCTCAGTTAGACGCTCACCAAGCTTCCTCACCAGATCATCGCGAGCTACTCCAAACACATCTTCGATCAGTTCGCGCAACGTGATTGCTCGTAGGCGACCAATTTCCAAGCTAATCACCTTGCTCAAAGACCGCCGTTGATCATCGTTCCTCAGACTACGAGCCATGGTATGGAATAGGTAAACCAACCACTCCATGGGGTTCAGCTGCAGGTCATAGCACAAGTCAGCAACGCCACGCCCAAGTAGAAGTTCGATGTTTTTCATGGCTGCCCCGATCACCATTTCCCGGTTCTCACGTTCGGCAGAGGCTTGCTCCAGCGTCGCGAGCAGGTCGTCTACAATCTCCGGCATGCGCTCACTTAACACTCGGTCGTAATTACCTGCAGAAACCAAGAGCCGCTGCCAAGAGTTCAGCTTATCTAAAATATCGCGAAGAAGAATTTTCCCTCGAGTCGTTAGCTCGCGTTTAGCGTCGGGGCTATTGAGCCGCTGCAGTACGGCGGCTCGTATCGGATCATAGGAGCGTTCAACGACATCTCGAATCCGGTCCGGCCCCTCGTCACCAAGGTATTCGCCTAAGGGCCTATCAGCCTGCAACTCCTGCGCCAAAATCCCAGAAGCGGTTTCGATAATTCGTTCCCATAGCTCGGCTTCCGGCAGCTTACGCAGCCCCTCTTCTAACAACGCCTCCAACTGCTCAGGGTCCGGCAACAGCATGCCGACCTGAAGCTCGCTGAGAGCATCGTAGGCGTGGGAAAGAGAGCCGCCGACCAGAGAGGCAAGTTCATCCGATGAAAGGAATCCACGTACAACGGTTGTAACGGTGTGTTCGACAGTTGGGCGGAGCTTGCGTGCCGTCCGGTCCTCTTCATCTGGATTTTCAGAAGCCGGAACGCCGTGTAGGGCGCGCTCAGTATAGGCGGCAACGCCACGTGTGACACCCTCACGAACCTCCGTCGATGTGATCTGCGCCCGAATGATGTCCTCGGTCAGCAAACGCTTGGACACCATGCTGCCGATACTCATAGCCAACTCATGTCGTTGGCGCGGAATAATTCCTGGAGTAAACGGAACCCGAATTCCAAATACACGGTAGGCCCGCAGTGGTCGGAACAGCATACGAATAGCAATTGCGTTTGTAACGTAACCAATCACCGCACCAAGCATAGGAGGAAGCAGAAATGGTAATACTGCAATTATATACTCAGTCATCAAGTACTGTCCGTGCATAGTTGTCAGCTCGTCCGCGGGTTTGAAAAACCGCAATCCAACCACCAAAAGTCCAACCTTCGTTATCAAAGTAACGGATGCGGTACCACCGCTCCAGACGCCCGTCAAGTTGCTCATGATTCGCTGTACGGCCAACTATCTCGACGACTGAACCACGTCGCATTTGCGCCAGAATGGATGAATCAGACTCGGCGTCCTGGTGTAACGGAGAATACGCCTGCTCAATAACCGCGTAACTCTCACGAGCCGATATAACCGGCGTAGCCGGAATTTGAAGCTCGTTGCCCACGTCTGAATTGCCACAGCCGCTCAACAGTACCGACAAACCCAGCACCACAGCCATGCAAACACAACCGGACCTCAGGTCACACAGTTGCGCTACCACAGTCCTCGCGGGAAGACGCGCGTCCCTACTCATATCGGTTTCCTTGGTCTTCCTGCGCACCCGCCCGCAGTGAGGGCTTTTGCTGTGAAGGCGGCTGGCTTGCACCACTGTCTTTGAGTAACTCAATCTCATCGCGGATAACCGCGGCTTCTTCAAATTCCAGGCTCTTTGCATGCTCGAGCATGCGTCGTTCAAGCTCTTTGATGTACGCCTTCCGTTCCTTCGGTAGCATTAGGTTGTAGCTTCCGGCCAAAATTGCTAAGTCTTTCTTTTCAATTGCCTGTTTTTCCGACTTTCGGCGAATAATAATATCGGCAATTGCCTTGTTCACCGACTGCGGAGTGATG
>JAIVHN010000006.1 GCA_020201015.1 Spirochaeta sp.
CCACGGGTTTGGAGTGTCGCATTTTTGTATCGGCTTTCAATTCTTGCTTTCTGGTTAGGGGTGGTGGTTTGCATTGTCGCCCTGTCGTCGCCTGCACGGGTCTACCGGGAGCGAATAAACCTTACTCGGGGCATGGACATTGTGTTTGTGCTGGATGAGTCTCCAACAATGGCTGCGACGGACTTTGAACCGTATAACCGGTTTGAAGCCGCACAACGAATTATCCGTCGCTTTGTACAGGGCCGCGAGAATGATGGAATTGGATTAGTAAGTTTTTCGCGTGACGCTGCGTTGCGTGTGCCACCGACGGTAGACCATCAACATCTGCTTGATGAGCTCGACAGCCTGTCAATTATGGAACTTGGTGACGGCACTGCCATTGGCCTGGGGATAGCCTTGGGAGCGCTGCACCTGCAGTCTAGCACGGCCGAGCAGCGAGTGCTCATACTCCTCACCGACGGCAAAAACAACGTCTCTGAAATTCTACCGGATGTTGCTGCCGGTGTGGCACGTGATCTTGGGGTGCGAATTCATACCGTCGGGATAGGCTCTCCTGGTGAGATTCCTATAGAATTTACCGATCCCCATACTAATCGAACGTATAGAGGAATCGTGAGCGATGCATACGAGGCCGAAACGCTGAGGGAACTGGCAAACATCACCGGTGGAAACTTCTTTGAAGCAGCAAGTCTTGGTTCGCTCGAGGCGGTCTTTCAGACGTTGGACACCGTAGAGACGGTTGAACGCCGCGCACGTGTTGAGGTGCGCACCGAAAGCCTGTATCGGCACTTTATTATACTTGGGCTGCTGCTCATCATGTTTGATTTTGTGGCGCGACGAGTGTTGTTAGGGGAGCGCCTATGAGCGTTGCGCACCCGGAGGCTTTTCGGCTGTTGGCAGCCGTTCCGCTTATCATTCTGATTCTGGTACTCAACTATAGAGCGGGTTACAAGGATATGGGACGGCTCATAGGGGGTGGATACGAGACCACGGTTTCACGGCTCGCGCGCAGTGGTGACCTCATGCGTGCGGTGGTGCAAGATCTTGCTGGAGCGCGCTTTGGTGTGGTTGCTTTTACCGGCAGTGCAAGCCGCTTGCTTCCGCTCACCGAAGATCATGCGGCAATTGAGTCGATGCTGGATGTTGTTGGGCCGGAGTTGCTAAGCACTCCCGGCACCGATCTTGAGCGTGCGTTGACTACGGCTTTTGGGTCTTTTCCTGCCGATTCGGACCGCCATCGGGCAGTTGTTGTTTTCTCAGATGGAGAAGCTCACAGCGGAGATGAATCGGTACCGGCACGTGAGGCAGCCGCTCGTGGTATCGGTGTTTTTACCGTGACGGTTGGAACGCCTCAAGGTAGCGCGGTGCCGTTGCGCGACGGGGGACGAGCGTTTGACAGGGATGGAAACCCGGTACAGAGTCGCGCCGATCCGGCAAGAATGCGTCGAATTGCCGAGATTGGCGGAGGAGTGCATGTCGATGCATCCGACTCTGGAGCGTTTTCGCGTCTTCCGGATGCTCTGTCTGAGTTTGAGGGTAGACGGGATAGCGAAGGCTTCCGTACCGTCCCGGTTGAACGGTATCGGTTTTTTCTTGGATGGGCATTGGTGATGCTGGTCGTGCATGTATTAATACGATCTCTTAGATGGCGGAGGTGGTTTTGAGATTAGGTAAAACACCTTTCCTACTGCTGCTGGTGGTACTGAGCGGATGCGGGTTAGGAGATCCTCACCTTACTGTTTTGCGAGGTAACTTCAGTTTGCTGAGAACGAAGCTGCCGTTGAGGCATGGGAACGGGCCATCACTCAAGCGCCTCCCGATGTGCTTTTTGCTTTGCATCACAACAGAGGAAACCTCTACTATCGGCAAGGTCGTTACACCGAAGCCTATGAGCAGTTTCGGCGGGCGCTACTTCTGAACCCCTCATCCATGCGGTCTAAGATTAATCTGGAGCTTGCGTTGCAGCGTGTACAGGCGGCAGAGTCGGCTCCAACAAACCGCAGTGGTGGCGCCGGTGGTAACGGTGCGGTTTCGGATGAAGCGCGCCGCGTGTTGGAATATATGCGTAGAAAGGAGACGGGAGAGTGGCAGGCAACCGATACACAGGAACCTCGCAACGTCGAGCGCTACTGGTAGGAGTCTGGCTCCTCCTCGCTGTCTTGGCTCCGGCTGTCGGCGAAGAAAGGGTTCAGCCCATAATCCCAGATGAGCCGGTAACGGTGGGTGACGCCTTTCTACTGGAGTTGGAGTTCGCTTATCCGGGAGGAGGGGAGCAGCCTGAGTTTGTCGCGCCTACGCTTCCGGGGCCGATTACCGGTGACGGGGAGCCGACAATAGAAGTCTCATCCCGACTTGCGGGAGCCTTCGGAGACGGGCGCCAAGTACGGGTACGAGTTCCCTTGCGTGCCGTAGATGCGGGGCGTGCAATCATTGATGAGTTTAGGCTTGAGTTCGGCGGAGTAACCGTGCGGACACGGCCGGTTCTTATTGAGGTTCGCCCGCGAGGTGGCGGGGCTATCCCCTTTGATCTGGTATGGTATACCGATTTCGATTCGCTTTACGTGGGCCAGACGATACCGGTATCACTTGAGATGCGAAACCTTCGGGAGGCAAGCTTCCCGGACGATCTCCAAGTCAATGAACCGAGCAATGCGGAGTTCGTTTCGGTGCCTGGCCTCGGCGGGATACAGCGGAAGGAGATTGGTGACGTCATACTCCTAACCGTCCCGGCAGCGGCGTATCTTTTAACGCCTACCTCCCCGGGTGAGGTAACCTTACCTCAAGCTCAGCTCCGCGCGGGCGGAGTGACCCGAACCGCGGCCCCTCGCAGTTTTGAGGTGCGGGAGCTCCCTGAAGAAGTGCGTGGTACCAGGGCCTACGGGAGTTTTGATTATACCTTTGAGTTGGACCCTCAAGAGCTCGTAGAAGGCCGTTCCGCAACACTTTTTATACGGATACATGGCGAAGGCAATTTTGATCAACTGCAACTACCTGCCTTTCAGTCGCAGGAGTTTATCGTTGCCAGCGAGGGGACTCGCAGACGTATTGAGCCCTCGAAAGGAGGTTACCAGGGTAGCATCGAGGCACGTTACCGCATCACGCCCAGGAGGGCTGGAACCATTGAGTTGCGGGTCCCTCCGTTTGTGTGGTTTGATGCGGTGGAACAGCGGGTTGCACGCCGAGCACCGGCACCCATTCGGCTCGAGGTTGAGTCGCGTAGCGACGCCGGTAGTGGACAGGAAGAGGAAGCCCAACGTGTACCACTGAGTGCTACCGAGATTGGGCGTATGAAACCGGCCAATTGGTATCGTCGGCCACTCTCGTATCTCTCACTTATTCCGGCTATGCTAATACTTGTTCTGGGAGTATTTGTGCGTAGACGACGCGCCGCCGTTGGCTCAGCAGCGCTGTTGCTAGGGATAGTTGCTTTGCCCGGTCTTCTTGGTGTGTCGGCACCACCCGTGGCGACTGACGAGCGTGTCGCGCGTGCGGTGGAGGTGCACACTCAAGAGGATTACCAGGAGGCGTTAAATCTCTACGGTGAACTCCTTGAAGAGCAACAGGATAGCCCGGGACTATGGCATAACGCTGGCTTAGCTTATTTCGGTGCGGCACGCAACGCCGAGGCAGTCTATGCGCTCAGGCGTTCGGTCATGCTTGACCCGGGCCTTGCAGCTCTGCGCAGTGAGCTTAACTCGGTAGAGTCGACGCTTGAACTTGACCGGCAGCTGGAACTTCCCTTCGTGTATCATCCGGATTTGTTTTTTCTGCTGTTGGTTGTCACGTTGAGCGCCGCCGCGGTGCTTGGAGGTCTCTCAAGGTTGCGTGGAGGTAGCATAATTGTGATAGTCCTTCTGTGCTTCTCTGCAGTCTTGAGTACTGGGGCTATGCTGTACTCGGCGCGCGTTCTTGAGTACCCAGTTACCGTTGTCGGTAGCGAAGGTGTGAGCATGAAACGGATTCCGGACCCTGATGCTGGCGCTTGGATGCATCTGCGTGCTGGTGCAGCGGTCGAAGCATCGGTGCGGCACGGCGAGTTTGTGCTGATACGCACCGGCGACCGCGTTGAAGGTTGGGTTGAGGCAGAGTCCCTCATAGGAAACGCCGGGTTTGTGGTACGTGGCAATGGCCGCTAGATCACAACACGGGGACTCAAACGGCCTTGAATGGGTAAAATGGCTTGACAAGTATCCCCCGCCTTTGGGAACAAAGGATGAAGACCCCACCGATCTCGCGTTGCAAAAACAAGCACAGCACACCGCTTACCGACGGCTTCCTATTGATGAGGAACTCGATCTTCATGGCTGTACTGTAGAGGAGGCGATAGACCGTACGCGCCGATTCATTGAGACAGCACGTGCGAAGGGTTTGCGAAAGGTGCTTGTTATTCACGGAAAAGGGAATCACAACAACGGTGAGTCCCTCCTTCGTACTCCGGTACGGAGCCTTCTTGCCTCACATCCGGGGGTAGGAGAAACCGGCACCCCTAACCGTACCAACGGCGGCAACGGGGCTGTGTGGGCTATACTTCGGGATAGATAATTATCGTTCTCGGTAAATAATACGTCCCCGGGTTAGGTCGTAGGGAGAGAGCGCAACTCGCACCTTGTCACCCGGTACAATTCGAATGTAGTGCTTGCGCATTTTGCCCGAAAGGTGGGTGAGAATCACATGACCGTTCTTGAGTTCAACCCTGAACATAGTGTTTGGGAGAGACTCTTTGACAATGCCTTCAACTTCAATGGCTTCTTCTTTCGCCACGGCTCCTCCATAATTGAGCGCTTCATTACGACTAATTCCTCAGCCGTCTTCGCGTATGCTTTAGCTATTATCGTATCCGCCCCTAGAACGCTTGTCAACGGTAGGCGTCGGAGAGAGTTGCGTGGTTTTTTTCTCGGCTCCAAGTACATAAGCTAATGCAAATCCTAGTACCAATGAGGCAAGGCTGACTACACCTGCCACGCCGCTTGGCAGCCCCGGCCAAAACCCGGGTATGGAACCTGCAACAAGCCCAATGATTGCGTAGTACGTTGCACCATGAAAGCGCCGTAGAAAGAAACTGATCAGTTTTGCAATGAATACCAATCCGGCAACAGAGCCTAAGCCAAATACGCCAATCACGAAAAGGTTTCCCTCGCGCAGACCTGCGATAAATGTTGTGTACATGCCGATCATAAGCAGAATGAAAGATCCACTTATGCCGGGAATAATCATAGCTCCGGAACTAATCACGCCGCTGAGAAACACCAGTCCAGCACTCGCAACTCCAAGGGTTCGGACTGGGTCGGACTCGGGTGGAGTTCCGGCCGCGGACATGTAGACCATCAATCCAAGTGTTAGCACTAAGGGGGCAAGATAAATTGGCCGGAAGGTGTCTCTACGGGCTGTCTTGATTAAAAAGGGAAGGCTTCCGAGAATCAGACCCAGAAAGAAAAACGATGTGGGAATTGGGGCGACCTCAAGTAGATGTCCAATTACATGCGCAAAACCAATGAGTCCTACCGCTACCCCAAGTATGATCGGGGCAAGGAATCGTGTGTTCTCCTTCCATCCACCATTCTCCCGGAAAAACCCGCTTAGGCTGCTAAGGGCGTCTTCATATATTCCGGTAACGACCGCGATCGTACCGCCACTTACGCCGGGAATTGTGTTGGCAATTCCAATTAATGCGCCACGTACGATGTTGAGCACCACTGCTAAACGTGCGTTTTTGTCCGCCACCTGTACCTCCCAAACATTCGTGCGCTTTCCTTTTCCTTATCATGGGATTTTGATAGAGTTTCGTCAAATGCAGTCAGCGTGGGAGGAATCATGCGCACACGTCAATTAGGCAACTCGGACATAGAACTCACGACTATTGGGCTTGGCGCGTGGGCCATCGGAGGGTCGGGGTACGCTTTTGGCTGGGGACCCCAAAACGATACTGACTCGATACAGACTATTCACACCGCGCTTGATCTTGGTATTAACTGGGTCGATACTGCGCCGGTCTACGGGCTTGGGCACTCGGAAGAAATTGTCGGCAAAGCTATCCGGGGTGTGGGGGAGCGGCCCTACATCTCAACGAAATGTGGTCTGGTCTGGCCTGCTGACGGTAAAAAGGTGAGTCATGATTTGTCGGCTACGAGTGTGAAGCGGGAGTGTGAAGCTTCCCTGAAACGTCTTGGTATAGAGGTTATCGACATCTATAACATCCACTGGCCCATTCCGGATGAACGCATTGAGGAAGCCTGGGCTGCAATTGCAGACCTTATTCATGCAGGCAAGGTTCGTTATGGAGGGGTTTCAAACTTCTCGGTAGAGCAGGCGCGACGGGTTGCCAGTATTCACTCGGTGACATCCCAGCAACCACCGTACAGTATGTTGGTTCGGGATATCGAACATGACGTACTTCCTTATTGCCGTGAGAAAAAGATTGGGGTTGTTGTGTATAGCCCTATGCAAAATGGTCTACTTACCGGGAAAATGAATCCAGAAAGAATTAACGCTTTGCCGAAAAAGGATTGGCGCCGACGCAACCAGCATTTTCAGGAGCCGGAACTGACGGCTAACCTCGAACTGGTATACGCACTTTCACTCATTGCAGAAGAGCTTGGCCGAACCCCTGCACAGCTAGCAATAGCCTGGGCAATTGCGGGTGATGGAGTGACTTCCGCAATTGTGGGGGCCAGACGTCCGGAACAGATAGAGGAAAACGCGTCGGCAAGCGATCTCCAACTAAGTGAAGCTACTACGGAGCGTATTGCCGAGCTCCTTCGTCAGCGCGACGAGCGACTCAGATGAAGCACAGTGCCCGAGAGAGCATAGAGGCAAGCAGGGAAGAGCGACAACGATAAAAATAACTTGTAGATACAAATCATTGACGATCCGCGTCCAAGCCTCTACATTTAGATGGTAGGATGCAACTACAAGGGGTGCGACTCGAACGAACAATACATTAAAGCCGATGATACTAGCCGAAGTGAGTCAAGCAGTGCGAAGTGGAAGGAGCGAAATGATGCAAAGGTTAATGACTCCGCGAAAGTGGAATGGAAAGCTTGGGGTAGTTCTGGGGGCGGGATTTTTGTTGCTACTGACGTTGGCCTGCTCGCCAGCCGAGGTTGCGGTACAGGAAAAAGGACCGGTGGTTGTTGCTTCGAAAATTGATACCGAAGGGGCCCTCTTAGGCTCCATGATCGTCGAAATTCTGCAAAACGACGGGTTTGCCACCACCAACAGAACGCAGTTTGGGCCAACTGATGTTATCCGAAGAGCTATCATCAATGATGAAATCGACATCTATCCCGAATACACCGGGAACGGCGCTTTCTTCTTCAGTGATGGGCCTCGGGATGTCTGGAACGATGCACAGGCTGGCTACGAGGCGGCACGTAAACTTGACCGGGAAGCCAACGATATCGTTTGGCTGCAACCTGCACCGGCAAACAACACATGGGCTATTGCCGTGCGTGACGACCTGGCAGAGGCTGAGGGTTTAGCGACACTTGAAGATCTTGCTCGATACATGAATGACGGTGGCGAGGTAAGGTTGGCTGGCAGCGAGGAGTTTGCCGGAAGAGACGATGCCCTTCCGGCCTTTGAAGATGCCTACGGGTTTGAGTTTACATCAGATCGTCTCTTGTTGCTTTCCGGCGGCGACACCGCTGTTACGGCCCAAGCGGCCGCACGTCAGACTGACGGGGTAAATCTTGCAATGGCGTATGGCACCGACGGGCAGTTGCCCGCTCTTGGACTACGTGTACTTGAAGATACATTTGGAGTTCAGCCGGTTTACCAGCCTGCACCGATTATTCGGGCGGAGGTGCTTGAGGAATATCCGGAAATTGAAGCACTGTTGTCGCCAGTGTTTGAAGGTCTGACGCTGAAAGTGTTACAGGGGCTCAATGCAGCTATACAAGTTGAGGGGCGTGACGCGACCAATGTTGCACAGGAGTACCTGAATGAGCACGGGTTCCTTGATTAACGTAACCTGAAAAAAGACTGGAGAACCTGTGCGGTTAGCCTGTGAGAAGACGACTGCCCTCGGGGCAATTATTGGTCTTGGCGCATTAAGTATGCCCTTTCTTCTTATGAAGGAAAACAGGGTAGCTCTTGGTGAGCCTTATCTGTACCATTCCTTGCCGCAGGGGCCACACGTTTTGCTACCCCTAACACTGTTAGTCTTGAGCCTGGCGGCCGCTTTCCTTCCCCAGCGGTCCGCAGTGAGGGCGGGAAAAATTGTTCTGGGACAACTGTATCTGGCGGTAATGCTCACCGCGTTGTCGCTTGCTGGCGCGGTCCTGGTTGCCCCGGAGGCCTTTGGCCGTGTGAGCCCGTCGTCGGGATTCTGGCTGGCGATACTTGCGGCCTACATACTCATACAAGGTTCCTTGAAGAACGCGCAGGTAAGATACTCACTGCGGGTGCTGATTGGCGTGCTTCCTCTTATTTTTGCTGGCGGCCTGTTTCTGGCCGGTCTCCTCGACAGCTTGGCTGTTGTTATGGAGTTTGCCAATAGGCAAGCTCGATTCATGAGCGAGCTAACTACGCATCTGTATATTTCGCTTACAGCAGTTGGTCTTGCAACCCTGGTTGGCGTTCCGCTTGGAGTCTTAGCGTGGAAACGGAGGCATTTAGAGAAGCCGGTTTTTGGTGGGGTTAACGGGTTGCAAACTATTCCGAGCCTTGCGCTTTTTGGATTGATGATAGCGCCCCTTGCTTATCTGTCCCGTCAGTTTCCAGTTCTGCGAGAGCTTGGGGTGCGTGGTATCGGGAACGCCCCGGCGCTCATAGCTATTACGCTCTATGCCCTGCTGCCTATCACGCGGAATGCGTATACCGGCTTGGCCGCAATTGAGACTGGAGTCATTGACTCAGGGCGAGGTATGGGTATGACCCGCACTGAGCTTATGCGATATGTTGAGGTGCCTATAGCTTTGCCTATTATTCTGTCGGGTGTTCGAGTCTCTACAGTACAGGCAATAGGGAATACCGCAGTTGCGGCCCTGATCGGAGCCGGTGGCCTTGGCGCGTTCGTGTTTCAAGGTCTGGGGCAAGGGGCGCCCGACCTTATTGTTATGGGGGTTCTACCCATCATCGCGTTGTCCGTATTTATGGATCGCGGTTTTGCGGTGCTTATTGCGGTTCTCACGCCTCCCGGTCAGAAGGACGTCCACAGTGATTGAGTTTGAACATGTGGTCAAAGATTACAATGGAATCACTGCGGTTGATGATATCTCGTTAGAGTTGTCGGCCGGAAAAATCTGCGTTTTCATTGGACCTTCCGGCTGTGGCAAGACTACCAGTTTGCGGCTTATTAATCGCATGATTGAGCCAAGCTCTGGAACAATCCGACTGGACGGGACTCCTGTGTCGAAAATAAAGGCTGAGCAACTGCGACGAGGTATTGGTTATGTAATCCAAAGCGTCGGCTTGCTGCCGCATATGTCGGTGCGCGAGAACATTGGCATTGTTCCGCGCTTACTCGGATGGGACAGAAATAAGCGAGCCAAGCGGGCTGATGAGCTGCTAGAACTCATTGGACTTGCTCCGGCGGCCTACAGAGATAAGCTGCCGCACGAGCTCTCCGGTGGGGAGGCGCAACGAGTCGGTGTTGCGCGTGCTTTGGCCGCCGACCCACCGGTACTTCTCATGGACGAACCTTTCGGCGCGGTTGACCCTCTTGGACGCGAGGCCTTGCAACGGGAGTTCTTGTCGCTCAACCGTGAACTCAAAAAGACCGTAGTCTTTGTAACTCATGATTTAGATGAAGCGATACGGCTTGGAGATCGTATAGTGCTGATGCGTGACGGCAAAATTGTTCAGGACGATATCCCCGAACGCATTCTGGGAACGCCGCATAATGAGTTTGTGCGTGAGTTTATAGGAGCCGATCGGGCTCTGAAACGTCTTTCTTGCTTTACTGTCGAGTCTTGTATGCATCAAGCCGCCGTTTTGGAGCAGGCATTGCTTGAGGATGGTAAGCCGCCCGCAGATCTGGAGGTTAACGGCACCGGCACGCTCTGGATTGTTGATGCAGGCGCAGTTCCGGTAGGTATGTGTCGTCGCAGCGACGGAAAGTGGGGCGATGTGCGGGATGTTCGTGCCGAGGAACTTGGGGTAAAGACCTTGAGTTCGCTGCGTGATGCCCTGTCGCGTCTGCTCGGGCGCGGTTTGAAGGCCGTTCCGGTGCTTTCGGATGGCAACCGCCTGGTCGGCGAGGTGCGTCTCACCGATATCGAGGCTGTAAATCAAAGTGACGGATATGTATAGTTTGGTGCAGGATCAGGCTTCCGCGCGTGAGCGATTCCGGGCGCGCATGCTTATGGGATCTGCTGATATCGTAAGTCCGGTGCTGCTGGTGATAGGCATAGGAATCTTCCTGTGGCTGGCGGCAAACCCTGCACAATTAGAGGCCCTTTTGCGGTTTGCGTTTCCGGGCCGCAGCAGTTACCTTTACGAACGGGCTTCGCTGTTAGCCCTGCTCGGTGAGCACTTGGTGCTGGTTGCTGTTTCTGCAACCGCAGCTGCGGTGTTTGGCATAAGTCTGGGAATACTGGTCACTCGCCCCGCGGGGCGTGATTTTCTGGGAATTGTCCGAGACCTAAGCTCGCTGGCGCAAACCTTTCCGCCTGTGGCGGTTCTTGCGTTGGCGGTACCGGCGCTTGGATTTGGATTCCAACCGGCCGTAGTGGCTCTCTTCGTGTACAGCATCCTGCCGGTTATTAACAACACCATTTCTGGACTGGTGGCGGTGCCGCCGGACATTGTTGAGGTCTCACGAGGGATGGGTATGACACGTGTCCAGATTCTCTTTCGCACTGAGCTGCCGGTTGCCGCGCGCGTGATCATTGCCGGAGTGCGAACCTCGGTCGTTATTAACATTGGTACCGCCACCATCGGAGCCGTTGTCGGTGCGGGCGGCCTCGGTGCGGTGATTATTTCAGGCTTGGTTCGGGACAACTACGCTCTGGTATTCACCGGTGCCGTTTCAGCCGCCGTGTTGGCCTTTACTGCTGACTGGTGCTTTGCACGGTTGGAGCGCAGGTTCTACAGTGCGCGCAGTGATCGCTCGTAATAGCGAGCGTTCATAAAGGGGGCTAACTCCGATAGACAGCGCGTGATCGCTCTGTTACCATGCAGCTACCGGAAGATAGAGCATGGATAAACGACAATCAGACCGCATCCTTAGCACCGTTATTGATGATTTGCAAGGTTCCGACCTCAAACTCGATGAACGGTTTTTTTCGCGCCTTGGCGCTCAGTTCTCCACCATTGCCGAACTGCTTGAGCGACTCTACGGGAAATCGGTCGAGTTTGAGAGTGCCGTAACCCAAATGCTGTGGCGACTCGCGCACTCCTACGAGGCTCGGCCTGAGCGTATGCGTTTGCTTGACCTGCAACGCGAACAGCACCCGGCCTGGCTACAGGACAGCCGGCATGCGGCGTATATGGCTTATCTCGATCGCTTTGCCGGGGATCTGGCGGGCTTAGAAGAGCGAATTCCTTACCTCCGTGAACTGGGTATAACCATTGTCCATCTCATGCCGTTTCTCAAGGGTCCGGCAGGTCAAAGTGACGGCGGGTATGCAGTCAGCAACTATCGAGAAGTTGAGCCAGCGTTCGGAACAATGGATGATTTGCGCCGAGTTGCCGAGGGCCTGCACGACGAGGGCATGCTGCTGGAAGTCGATCTGGTAGTCAACCACACTTCAGACGAACACGATTGGGCCGTTAGGGCGCGCGCGGGCGAAAAGCAGTACCAAGAGTACTTTTACATGTTCGACGACCGCACCATACCGGATCAGTTTGAGCAGTCTATGCCGGAAGTTTTTCCCGACACCTCGCCCGGTAACTTCACCTATGTGTCGGAGCTCGACAAGTGGGTGATGACGGTTTTTAACGACTTCCAATGGGATTTGAACTATAGCAACTGTGACGTTTTAGTGGACATGACCGAAATCCTGTTCTTCCTTGCTAACTGCGGCGCCGACATTATTCGTCTTGACGCCGTACCGTTTCTCTGGAAGCGTATTGGCACCAACTGTCAGAATCAAGAAGAGGCACATCTAATACTCCGCATTTTTCATGCCTGTGCGCGGGTCGTTGCTCCTGGCATCGCCTTTGTCGCAGAAGCAATTGTGGCACCGATGGAGATTGTGCGATATCTTGGCGAGGGCGAGTATGCAGGGCGTGAATGTGACACCGCTTACCATGCTACCATGATGGTGCTGCTGTGGGATGCGCTTGCCACCGGAAATACACGCGCTTTCCATCAGGGGCTTTCATCCATACCCGAGACACCGCCTTACACCTCTTGGTTTACCTACATCCGCTGTCATGACGATATCGGTTTAGGGTATGACGATGCAGACCTCCATGCTGTTGGGTATGACCCGTCCTTACACCGAGCGTTTATGGTGGCGTATTATACCGGTCGCTTTTCTGGTTCCGTTTCCCGCGGTGCTCCTTTTATGGCTAATCCCAAGACCGGTGACGCCCGCATTTCCGGTACCTCTGCGTCGTTAGTTGGACTCGAGTACGCTATCGAACAGGGTGACGAGGAGGAGATCACTAAGGCGATTAACAAGCTGGTTTTGCTTTATTCGATCTGCTTCTCTATAGGCGGCATTCCCATTGTGTATTACGGTGATGAGCTGGCAACGCTAAACGACATGTCGTATCTTGAAGATGGCGACAAACTTGACGATAACCGGTGGATGCATCGACCCGTGTTCGATTGGGCCGCAGCCGAACGGCGCAACAGCCCCGACACAGTGGAAAGCCGCGTCTTTTCACGCTTACAGCGGCTGCTTCAGTTGCGCGGCTCTTTGCCGGAGTTTGGAAGCGAGATTCCGGCTTCTATGATCGATCTCGCAAATGAGTCGGTTCTGGCGTATGAACGTAGAGGTGGTGAAAAAGGTTCCGTTGTAGTGGCTGCAAATATCTCAGACCGCTCACAGGCGGTTCGGCTTGACGGAGCGTATCCCGCTGTTAATGCGTGGCTCGATATTGTAAGCTGCGAAGCTCCGCAGCAGTTTGACGATGTGCTCATAATACCTGCTCACGGGTTCTACTGGCTTAGACCTTCTCATGGCGAGGTGGAGTGTTGTGAAGACTACTAAAGAAATCCGGCGAATACTGCGCTCGGTCGACTTTTTTTCTCCTCTGACCGACAAGGAGCTTGACGTGATTGCCGCCCACAGCGAGTGCCGCAATTTTGGCGCCAACCAAGCGGTGTTTTCGGTTGGAGATCCAGGCAACTGTCTTTACGTCCTGGCTGAAGGCGAGGTCTTGGTTACTAAACCTACCGAGGAACGGCAGTCGCGTGACCTTGCGCGGCTTATTGCGGGTGACTCTTTTGGCGAGCTTGAGTTCTTTAGCTCAAGGCAACGTACTGCAGATGCCCGAGCAACAAAAGACAGCCGTCTTCTCATGTTTCCCGGCGGGGGGGTAGAGTTTGAAGAACTTCTCGCGCAGTATCCTCAGGTGCTTGCCCGAGCCTTGCACTCGTTTATTACTCTTATAGCAGGGCGAATTCGTTCTGTAAATCAGTTAGTATCCGAGAACTCTCCCTGGGTACAGGACCTTAAGAAACAAGTCTTCACCGACAAGCTAACCGGATTGCTTAATGCCGCCTATTTAGATGAGTCGCTGCCGGAGTTTCGTGGGGAGACGAGCTTGGTTGGTGGCGCGGTTGTCATGGTGAAACCGGACAACTTTAAGGAAATCAATGACCGCTTTGGCCACGATCCTGGTGATCTTGCCATTATTCGTCTTGGGCGTCTGCTGTCTGACTGGGCGCCACAGCCCGCAACCGTGCTCCGGTACCGTGGCAACGAGTTCTGTGTGCTGGTGCCAGCCACGAATGAGTCGGGAGTACGTGCATTTGCCGAGGAAGTTTGTAGCCGCATCCGCGAGCTCGACTGGCAGGAAATCACTAAGGAAACCGAGCTACGAGTAACTGTCAACGTTGCAGTCGCATTTGTTGGCCGGGACGGCGCCACTGCACGGGAGTTATCCGATAAGGCCCATGAATTGGTATTTGCTCTCCGCTCATCCGGAGGAAATAGGGTAGGTTATGTCACCGATACCGAGTGAGTTGCGCAGGCGTCTTGAGGTTGTGGAAATATTCTCCGATCTCAATCAAGCCGAACTGGGCTTGCTTACGAAAAATTTGCGGCAACTTGAACTGAAATCTGGAGAGACACTGTTCCACCAAGGGGACTCCGGTGTAGAGCTCTACGTAGTTGGTGAGGGGCAGGTCTCAGTCTCGCTGCAGATACCGGACGGAGAGCGAATAGAACTCAAACGCTTCGGACAGGGCGAGTTCTTTGGGGAGATGTCAATATTTGAACACATGCCCAGATCTGCGGACTGTGTAGCGTTGGAACCAACCATTCTTTTTGCCCTGCACAAGGATGACTTTTTTGGGCTTATCGAAACGAAACCACAGACGGCTATCAGAATGATGTATCGGATGCTCGGCGTTACTACGCACCGACTGCTCAATATCAGCGAATTCCATTCCGAGATGGTGCTCTGGGGCCGGCGCTTTCTTGATTCCGCTTTTGAAGAACAGTTTAACAAAGCTCGGCGAAACGGCTCACAACTCGCGGTGCTCATGATCGATCTGGACCACTTTAACACTATTAACGACACCTGTGGTCTGCCAGTAGGTGATGAAATTCTTACGGCGGCGGCCGACATCTTTAAGTCCAGTTTAGGATTGCAGGGTATTGGTGCCCGCTACGGGGGCGATGAGTTTAGCGTCCTGCTACCTGGAATGGGAGTTGATGGTGCCCGTGCGGTCGCGGAGGCTATCCGTGCGGGAGTCGAGGCCATGGATATTCCGGCAGTGCGTGAGGCCGGTCTACCCGGTGTTACTACCAGTCAAGGACTGGCCGTCTATCCCTTACATGCGCATGACGCTTTGGGGCTACTTGAGGCTGCCGACAAGGGCGTGTATCGAGCGAAGGAACGTGGGCGGAATCGTGTCGAGCTTCCGCTTTAGAGCGTACCGTGTGCCTAGCGCCAACGCTGCCAGCTTAGCGAGTACCGTTTGCAAAGCTATAAACGATATCGGCAGTTAGCTGAATCAGCTCCGGGGCGGCGGCAAAGTCGTCATGAGCAACCTGCTCATGAGCTGAAAAAATTCGGGTTTGTGAACGAAGCACCTCGGCAAGTTCCAAGGTTTGGGCGCACGGCACTACCTTGTCGAACTCACTTGCAATGACAAGGCTTGGTACTGACAGTGGGCCATGAAGTTTCTCTGTGTGAAACCACACCGGTGCAAAAAGCATGTTCTGGAGTTCCGCGGACTCAGGCACCGCATCGGCAAACAGGGCTTTTTGGCGTTCGGCCGGGGAGTTGTTCGAAAAGAAGCGCAGTCTTGCGAGCCTATCTGGAATGAGGCGAAACCGAATAAGAAACCGGATTACGGCTGTACCTAACTTGCTCGTGTGCTGTTTTCCGTAGGGTGCAGCCACAATGACGACTCGGTCGACGCACTCATGTCCCAGCTCCTGGGCCATAAGGGCCGCAAGAACTCCCCCAAGACTGTGCCCCACCAGAATTAGGCGATGTCCGGACCTATGAGCCAGTTCGCGGCAGTACGAGCTTGTTGAAGTGATCAGGGTATCAAGTGAGGACATCTCAAGGTCAGGTGTGTGGACTGTGTCGAACCGCGTCTCCAGTACGGGTTTGAGGTAGCGCCAGAATGACCCTCTGACGCCGTAGCCGTGGAGAAGCACTACCGTTCGACTGTTTTCATCTGTTGTGCTCATAACGGTACTCTCACTCCGGCGAGCATACCGCAAGCAGCCGCAATATCCGGCCCCCGAGACGTTCTAATGGTCGCAGGAACCCCGCCTCGCTCAAGCTCGGCGCGGAAGGCCTCCACCCGACGTGGATCGGAGCTTTGTAGATGAGTACCTGGAATAGTATTCCAAGGAATGAGGTTTACCCGTACCATAAGTCCCCTAAGAATTTTAATGAGTTCGTGGGCATGTTTCGGACTGTCGTTGAGCCCCGCAAATGGAATGTACTCAATAGTGATACGACGGCACTTGTCCTCCCGCCGATCTCGCAGGAGCGTCAAGATGTCTCGAGTCGGGTGCAAGGTTTCGGTCGGTAAGAAAGACTCGCGTTCCTGCGCAAAGGGTGAGTGCAGGCTCAGCGCCAGGCGAACGCTGGTTGCGTTCAAAAGTTCCTCCAACTGAGGTAGTATGCCAATAGTAGAGACCGTAATGCGCCGGGTAGACAGGCCGCAAACCGTGGTTAAAATTTCCAAGGCGGCAAGCGTATTGGGTAGGTTATCAAGCGGCTCGCCCATTCCCATAAACACAATGTTAGTAATCTGGTCACGCTCGGGAATGCCTTGATACTGGCTAAGGATCTCACCAACACTTAGGTTACGACCGGCACCAAGTTGAGCCGTCATGCAAAAGGTACAGCCACGTTTACAGCCGCTCTGCGAGGATATACACAGTGTGTGGCGCTGTTTGTCTGGAATTGACACCGCCTCAAATACCGCACCATCCTCGGGTGACTCAAACAGGTATTTGCGGGTCCCGTCGCGAGATGAACGGCTACTTTCTGGGACGAGCCTACCTACTACGAACCGTGCTGCGAGGATTTCACGTCGAGCCTTAGAGATGTTACTCATGTCCTTGATCTCGACAAACGGGGCGTGATACAGCCACTGTGTCAGCTGTGATGCAGTGAAGCTAGGCCAGCCGAGCAAAGCAACTAACTCCGATAGCTGCGCGGGGGTATGACCATAAAGTTTGTTCAAAGATGTGCTCCGTGTCGTGCTGTAGAGGTAATAACGAGAGATAAGCGCCGGGGCTAAACCCCGGCCGATGTTTTATGCGGTCTCGTCGACATTGTTGCCACGATACTCCTCTTCAGGCGGCGGCGGTTGCTCAGCAGCATTATTGCTGGCCTCCTCCGGCGCTTGATCGTCCCGTGGTTGTTCTGGGGGAGCGGGCGGATACTCTTGTGGCGAGGGCGTAGCGACTGTCGGATCCATATATCCAATAAACATATCGCACCTCCTTCTCCCTTAAGTATACCACTGCGAATGCCAGCAGTCAAAAAACAGGGCGTCCGCAAAAAAAGCTTAATATATCAATTAAAAACAAGTAAATGCATGAGTCGGTATCTTGACGGCATCTTGACGGCATCCCTCCTGTATCGTATATTCAAGTTTAAGAATATTGTGCAGATGCGGGGTACACCGTCATAAGTGTGCTCATCAATTTAGCAGCTAATGGGCTATCGCGTCTGGTTTACGAAGAAGGATGTACTCACATGGAAAACGTAATTATTATCGGCTCAGGGCCAGCGGCTCACACTGCGGCAGTGTACGCCGCACGGGCGGAACTTCAACCTCTGATGTTTGAGGGTTTTATGGCAGGTGGTGTTGCGCCGGGGGGGCAGCTAACCACGACCACAGAGGTAGAGAACTATCCGGGCTTTCCTGAAGGCATTGAAGGCCCTGCTATTATGGATCTCATGAGGAAACAGTCGGCCAAATTCGGCACTCGCATCAAGACTGAGACAATATCGCGTGCCGACATTTCGCACCGGCCGTTCAAGGCCTATACCGAGGGCGGTACCGAGTACCAAAGCAAGGTTTTAATTATTGCCACTGGAGCTACCGCCAAGACCATGGAGTTTCCTGGCGTGGAACGACTTTGGCAACGAGGGATCTCGGCCTGCGCGGTCTGTGACGGGGCGCTGCCGGTCTATCGCAATAAACCTTTGGTAGTGATTGGAGGCGGAGACTCGGCATGTGAAGAGTCGCTGTATCTCTCCAAGTTCGGGAGCGAGATCCACATGATTGTACGGCGTGACGAAATGCGGGCATCTAAGATCATGCAGCAGCGTGTGTACGACAATCCCAAAATCACGGTGCATTGGAATACTCTTGCGGTTGAGGTTCTGGGTGATTCGGTGGTGAGCGAGGTTCGCGTTAAGAACAAAAATACCCAAGAGGAAACGACAATTACCGCTGGAGGACTATTCTTTGCTATCGGGCACGAACCTAATACGGCATTTTTAGAAGGACAGTTGAAGACCGATGAAACAGGTTACGTGCTGACCGCACCTGACTCAACGGTCACCAGTGTAGAGGGGATTTTTGCCTGCGGTGATGTTCAGGATAAGCATTATCGGCAGGCAGTTACAGCTGCGGGGTCCGGGTGTATGGCTGCAATTGAAGCCGAACACTGGTTAGCCAAGCAGGAATAGCGGGAGCCCGGAACCCGCATGGGTGCCGAGCTTCCTTGGTTAACTAC
>JAIVHN010000273.1 GCA_020201015.1 Spirochaeta sp.
TGCCCTAAATCAACCTGGATAAAATACACGTCGGTCTTGGTACGAGAGAGTACGAACACGTTCTTTTGCGGAATATCTTCAAATATTTCAGAGTCGGCGTGATACAAGCGAATTTGCACGCCTTTTTCGGCAAGCTGCCGAACATCGTCGGCGTTGAAGTCACCCCAGGCTTGGGTGCGCGATATCTCGCGCGTGAGATGTTCTCGACGTTCGTCAAGCTCACGCTTACGTTCAACTCGTGATTCAATTTCCTGAAGCAGTTGTTGTGTTCTTGCGTTTGCCTCGGCAAGGTCGTCCGTAGACCGAGCTGGCTGTGATTCCAACTCAGGAAGAACAGCCTTAGCTCGTTGAAGTCGAGTGAGTTTTCGTCGAACCCGGTCAAGATCTTCAGACTCAGCAGCCTCAATTTCTACGTGGAGCAGGCCAGCCTGCTGGAGGCGTGAGGTAGCCGCTGCACGCTCGTTCTCAAGCACCAGTACCGCAACGCGTTTCATTGGTACTATCATAGTTACTGTCCCGCCTCAATCTTGTTCTTTGAAATCTTCCCACGGACAACCGCTGCAGTCTGTTGATCACCAAGGTAGATGCGAATCATACGAATATTCTCTTGCGCCTCAGGGATTTTGACCTTCTCAAACAAGTTCACGCGCTGTGTTGTGATTCGCAATTCCTGCTCCAGTCGTTTTCTCTGTTCCTCAAGGACGACAAGTTCGGCATCAAAACTCAGCATTTCTTTGAGCTTTTCAAGTGCGGCATCAACCCACAACGGGTATGAAAACAGATCGTAGTTGATATCCTGAAAACGAATCTCTTTAAAAATCGGGATGTCAATTCCAGCAATGTTACCGGCTTCGGTAACCAGGCTCTCAACTTTGAGAAGGTTTTCAACGTCGACAGGTTCCCCAAATACCTCAATCCAGCCGTCCAGGATCTTACGAACCTCTTCACGTTCGGCAAGCTTCTGAGCCTCTTCGTGCTCGACTTGCCGAATCATCATCTGCAACTGTTGCTTCTTGAGTTGTAGTGTCGGCAAATATCGTTTGAAGCGCTTTAGTCCGTCTTTCTGGCGCTTCAGTTCGTTCTTGGTCAGTTTAACTGCACCCATAAACTATGCGCTCTCCTGTTTTTGCCCCTCTTGCTTTGGCCAGAACTGCCTAAGAAGATCAGACTTAAGTCCCGTTTCGTTAGCATCAAAGCACTCGGCGAGGATTTCCCAGCCCTTGTCGAGCGCTTCCTCCAAAGGAATATTGACCGAGAGGTCCATCATGGTCCGTTCAAAAGCTTCGCCGTACTTGAGTAGTTTCGTATCCCACTCACCCATGCGGAATCCCATAGATTTTTTCTCAAGCGATTCCTTATAGGCGGCATACAAACGAATCATTCCGTCCATTATAGCGCGATGATCTTCACGTGTTTTGTCGTTCACTAGCTGTTTCAAACGTGAAAGTGAGCCAAAAGGCTCAATGCGCCCGTTTCGCAGATAGTACTGCCCCTCGGTGATATATCCGGTGTTGTCGGGGACGGGGTGTGTCACGTCATCACCAGGCATGGTGGTTGCACCCAAGATTGTAATCGACCCAGCGCCCTCAAAGTCGACCGCTTTTTCGTAACGTGAAGCAAGCTGACTGTAGAGGTCTCCCGGGTAACCACGGTTTGAAGGAACTTGTTCCATAGTAATAGCGATCTCTTTCATTGAGTCCGCAAAGTTAGTCATGTCGGTGAGAAGCACCAGCACGCGTTTACCTTTAAGTGCAAACTTCTCGGCAACTGCCAGAGAAACGTCGGGAACGAGTAAGCTCTCAACAATTGGGTCAGAAGCCGTATGTACAAAGAAGATGGTGCGCGCCATGGCCCCGCCTTCTTCAAGTTGCTCCCTAAACGTCAGATAGTCGTCATACTTCAGGCCGATACCGGCAAGGATGATCATGTCGACCTCCGCCTGCATCGCAATTCGCGACAGCAGATCGTTGTAGGGCTCTCCCGAAACCGAGAATATTGGTAGTTTCTGGCTTTCAACCAGGGTATTAAAGACATCTATCATTGGGATACCGGTACGAATCATGTTACGCGGTATAACACGACGCGCAGGGTTAACCGAGGGACCACCAATTTCAATAAGGTTTTCTTCAAGTGCTGGGCCGTTGTCGCGCGGCCGACCGCTTCCATCAAAAATTCGTCCCAACAAGTTGTCCGAGAACGATATCTTCATGGAGTGACCCAAGAAGCGAACCTCGTCGCCGGTTGAGATTCCGCGACCACCGGTAAACACCTGCATAGATACGTTTGTACCGTCAAGACGAATAACTTCGGCGAGCGAAGTCCCGTGTGAAGAGTTTACCGTCGCCAGGTCGCCGTAGCGAACACCGGAGGCGGTAACGGTAATAACGTTGCCCTGAATAGCATCAATTTTGCTGTATACTTTCTGCATGCTGCTTCCTCCGCCTTACGCTTTCGTTGTCTCGAGAATATCTACGGCAAGGCGGTCAATACCGCTCTTTTTTGACTCAACTTGATCAAGTATTGCCTTCTCAAGCTTCTTAAAGTCATCACCGTCCCACTCGGAACCGTTGTAGTCGATAAACTTCTGACGCAACTCGTTGAAGAACACGCGCGCTTCATCCTTTCCTTCAAAGCCAAACTCCGACCCAAGGATTTGCATTAATACGCGGAAAATGTGCTGTTGCCGTTCAACAGAAACCGCTGCGTCGACCGGATCAAAGGCGTTTTGCTGAAGATAGACTGCGTCCATAAACTCGCCCTTCTGGTAAACAACATAGTCGTCGAGGCTCGTGCCTTCTTCACCGACAACTTTCATCATCTGGTCTACTTCATTGCCGCGGAACAAAATGTTGCGAGCGTATTCTGTAGCTTCCTTGTCAACCGAACCTGGATACTTGCTCCAACTTTCTAAAGGATCTATAGCTGGGTACTTGCGAGCATCCGAACGCTCACGGGACAAACCGTGGAAAGCTCCTACAACCTTGAGCGTGGCCTGGGTGACAGGTTCTTCAAAGTTACCTCCGGCCGGACTAACGCTGCCGCCGATAGTAACGGAACCCTTGCTGCCGTCCTTGAAACGCACCAGTCCGGAGCGCTCATAAAAACCTGCAATAACAGATTCAAGATATGCAGGAAAGGCTTCCTCACCCGGAATCTCTTCCAAACGACCAGACATTTCACGCATCGCCTGTGCCCAACGAGAGGTAGAGTCGGCAAGGACCAAAACATGCAGCCCCATTTGGCGATAGTACTCGGCAAGAGTTACCGCGGTGTAGACCGAGGCTTCACGTGCAGCAACTGGCATTGAGCTGGTGTTACAGATAATAACGGTACGTTCCATAAGTGTGCGTCCGGTGCGTGGATCGGTCAACTCCGGAAACTCGCGTAAGGTCTCAACTACCTCACCGGCACGTTCACCACAGGCAGCAATAATTACGATATCGACCTCTGCATTACGGCTGGTGATCTGTTGCATGACCGTCTTGCCAGCTCCAAATGGTCCAGGAATGCAGTAAGTACCCCCCAGTGAGACTGGAATAAAGGTATCCACTATCCGCATTTTTGTGACCATTTGCTCGCCAGTCTTAAGGCGCTCCTCATAATTGCTGATAGCTCGCTTTACCGGCCATTCAAATTTCATGGTGAGCTTAGAAACGTTTCCTTTGCTGTCTTCAATCTCGGCCACCTGGTCTTCGACCGTATAGTCACCTTTTGAAACGATTGACTTAACTGTATAGGTTTCCGTCATGTCAAAAGGGACCATGATTCGGTGTTCAAATATACCCTCTGGAACGGTGCCAAGCGTGTCGGCCGCCGTAACGGTGTCTCCAACCTTTACCTTGGGAGTGAAGGTCCATTTTGTTGTTCTGTTGAGCGATGGTAAATACACACCACGCTCGAGAAAGAAGCCCAACTGTTCGGCAAGCTCGGGTAATGGGTTTTG
>JAIVHN010000107.1 GCA_020201015.1 Spirochaeta sp.
GTTCGGGCTGTAGTGCTCGGAGAACAAAGGAATCGACCCAGCAAGAGTTTTCGGTAAAATTGATGTGTCGACGATGCAGCGTGCACAAAATGTTGTAGTACACCATAGACATATGGAAGAACTACACGAAAACACACGCATGGCTGAGGTGCCGCTGGACAGTCGCCCGCGGGAGCGGCTGTTTGCCGGAGGCGCCGCGGGGCTTTCAGACACAGAGCTCATAACCATTTTGCTTGGTTCGGGGGTGAAAGGGCGGCCGGTGCATGCGGTCGCGGCAGAAGTGGTCGCGCTCTTTGACCGCGGCGGTGTTCCCGGCCTCCCCGACCTTGAGCTTATTCCCGGTATGGGGCCAGCAAAGGCGGCGGTTGTGGCCGCGGCACTTGAGTTTTCCCGCCGCGTGTACGCACCGCTACCCCACCGAATACGCTTTCCCTCGGACGTGTATCCGCTTATACGCCACTACGGAGACCGCAAACAAGAGCTGTTTCTGGTACTGTCCATGAACGGCGCGCATGAGGTAACCGCCACCCGCATTGTGTCCATGGGACTGGTAAACCGGACATTGGTGCATCCACGTGAAGTCTTTGCCGAGGCGATTGTAGACAGAGCAACGGCGGTAATAGTTGCCCATAACCACCCCTCGGGCCGCACCGAGCCGAGTCCCGAGGACCGCGAGGTGACCGAAAGGTTGCGTCGAGCGGGTGAAACCCTGGGAATACGCCTGCTTGACCATATTGTGTTTGGCCCGGATCGCTACTACAGCTTCTTGGAGAATGGTGACATGTAGTTCAATGGGTGGCATTAGCTTGCAGAATTTTGGACTATGGTTGCAATTCGGCTGAGAACGCGCTCGCGACGGGTGGCGGAATTGGGCGAGAACGCGAGGTATCCCTGGATAGCGTCTTGGAAATCCGTATCACCCTCAAGTTGGCGGAACTCGGTAGCAACAAAATTGCGTACCGCCGATGATGTGCTCGCTATCTCTTGCTCAATTCCAGGACGTCCATCCAAAACGGCGATAATATCCTCCATATCATAACTCGTTCGGGCGTCTCCATTGCCGCGTGTCCGGAACGCTTCGAACTTGGTAGCCATAAAGAACTGAGGAGCTATTACCCGAATCGTAATTCCCGACGGTAGGTTGTACGCGATGGAACTGCGTACAACATCGGTATACCATCGGCTGCTGAAACCGAGGATAGATTCGTCGGTGGGCATAACATCGGCATTGATTCCACCGATCAGCCAGCGGCAGATCGGCACCGCCGGGTCTACCACATGGGTGAAGCCGCGATCAGAAAGCGTCTGCTCCACTGAGGCATAGCTTCCGTACGTAGCCACCTCCACCACAAGATCGACATCCGTTGTCGGACGAAAATCCAAGACGGCTGGATCAGTGATGAGGAGCTCCAACGTCGCCCCACCCACAAACACGAACCGGTCCCGAAGCTGGCCGAGGGACGCGGCAACCGCAGCTATCATGGCGACCGAGTTCACGAAACCCCCATGGGTGACGCTGCGTACACGCGATCCTTAATCATCTGCGCGGCCAAGATGCGTTCACGCGCCCTGCCGATGCGAAGAGCATCTACCAGGGCAAGAAGCTCGTAGAGCTGGCGATCTTGGTAGGCGGCATCCGGGACCGAGCGGTACAACGGCTGCAACGCGATCCCAACGGTGTTGCCATGTGGGGACTGCCAAACCGGCGGCAAGGCGCGCCCCGGGATGATCTGAGCGCTCAGTGGCGGAGCCGCATATGCCGTAGGCAGACCAGCAGTTTGTGTGCCCCACTCAGGTGGGAACGCGTAGCGAACGCCGGATACAAGAAACTCTACAGTGTTCCCGTGAAATACGGTGCTGGAATCAGGAAGGAATAGGTGTGCGGCGGACAAGCGCCTGATCGCTGCATGAGCTTCTGAGGCACTCATGCCGAGCTCACCGGCAAGCCCGGAGTATGTCCAACGGCGGTCACCAATGGTAACGAGCTTGAGGAGAACAACAACATCTTGTGGTTTGAGATGCAAACTCATACGCTAATAGTATTCGCAATTCGCGAATATATCAAGTGACAGATGAAACTAGTAATGAAACCGGCAAGAAATCACCGTGACTGTGTCGTCAAAGACGGTATAAACAAGGCGGTGTTCGTCGCTGATGCGCCGCGACCAATGGCCCTGGAGCTGGTGTCGTAAAGGTTCGGGCTTTCCGATTCCGTCAAAAGGGTCCCGTAGTATCGCCTTTATAAGCTCATTGACTCGCCGCAGTATGAGGTGTAATTCCAAGATTGTACTTTGGAAATGATCCACGGTGCAACTGTGGATTTTGGTTAAAAATCCACAGACGCGCCGTGGATTTTTACGCAATAGTTCTCTATACTGTACCTATGCAGTATCCGCGGCTTCTTGACATGCGCCCCCTGGCGGCAAACAAATCCTTCTTTCTCTTTGGGCCACGCAGCACGGGAAAAACTACCCTGTTGAGGAAGCAGTTTGCGCCGGAGGCAATCATTAACCTCCTGCGCGCTGCCGAGTACCTCCCGCTGGCGCAGAGCCCATCGATACTGGCTGAGCGTGTGCGCGAAATCCGCCGCACACATCCGGTGGTGATCATTGATGAGATTCAGAAGCTGCCGGCACTGCTTGACGAGGTGCACCACCTGATAGAGGCGGAATCGGCGACCTTTGTGCTAACCGGGTCCAGCGGGCGTAAACTCAAACGAGGCGGGGTAAACCTGCTGGCTGGGCGCGCGTGGCAGGCACAGCTGTTCCCCTTAGTCAGCGCCGAGATTGCAGAGTTTGATCTTGACCGGTATTTGCTGTATGGCGGCCTCCCCCAGGTTTACCCGAGCGAACTACCCGGAGAAGAGCTTGACGCCTATATCCATACCTATCTGCGCGAGGAGATTCTTGCGGAGGGCGCCACCCGCGATCTGACGAACTTTTCCCGTTTTCTACGGGTTGCGGCGGCGGTGAACGCAGAACAACTCAACTTTTCCAACGTAGCAAACGACACCGGCGTAAGCGCATCCTCGGTTCGCGCCTGGTTTGAGATTCTGAATGACACCTTTCTTGGCTTTTTGCTTGAACCCTGGCGGGGTGGCCTAAAGCGGAAGACATCTGCAACTGCCAAGTTCTACCTCTTTGACGTGGGGGTTTGGAACTTTCTCAAAGGCACCACCGTGCTTGACCGGGGTAGCGAGACCTTTGGCCGCGCCTTCGAACACTGGGTTGCTATGGAGCTGCGCGCATATCTCTCCTACCGCCGCATTAAACGCACGCTCAACTTCTGGCGTACCTATACTGGACTTGAGGTCGATTTCGTCATTGAGGGTCTTTGTGCGGTAGAAACAAAGGCCACCACCCGGGTTTCCGGCAAACACCTACGGGGCCTGCGGGCCTTTGCAGAGGAACTGCCGGGCCTCCCGCGGATCCTTGTCTCGTTGGATGAAAGTGACCGCACAACCGAGGACGGCATTCGTCTTCTGCATTGGCGGCGCTTTGTGGAGCTCCTCTGGAGTGATGCGTTCGGTTGACAAACCCGCCAGCGCCTCGCGGCCCACGCGAAGGAGCGCTACTCGGCCTCGGTGGGCTGCTCGGCCTCGTCGGGCTGTGCCGGAGCGCTACTCGCCGCCGCCGGGCTGCTCGGAGCCAGGCTACTCGGTATCTTGCGGTTGCTCCGGCTCAGGCTGTTCTGGCCCGTCCGGGCCAAAGAGTGCGGAAATTTGCTCCCAGGCCAGGCCGCGGTAGTGTTGAAACTCGTCGCCGGTATCGAGTTCGTCTATCATGTCTATGAGTCCATAGCCCTGGGCAATGAGCAGCTCATGTGCACGCACCATTTCCTCAACTACTCGCCGGTCGGCCCCTTCCAGCATGTCACTTGCAAGCAGCTCATTGAGCGCATCTCGGGAGTTGGCGTTGAGGCCGACGCTTTCCTCGGCAAGTG
>JAIVHN010000274.1 GCA_020201015.1 Spirochaeta sp.
CTGTGGTGGAGCCTGATCAATAGAAAAAGCTACCGACTCTGTCGCAGCTGCACTTGGCGCGCTCCAGTTGCCGGCTGCATCGCGCCCGACTACACGCAGTACGCGCTCGCCTTCTTGCCCGGCGGGCAGATCGAGTGTCGCTGTCCAGTTAGCGGTGCCAGATGCCTGCGGCCAACTGCCAAAACTTTCCGCAGTATCCCCTGCCGCACCAAACCAGTAACGAACCTCACTCACCGGACTGAGTCCAGCTGCCTTAACGGCCGTACCCGTTACCAAAAGAGCCGTTCCCTGCAGTACAGCACCGGAGGCCGGGCTTGTTATGGCCATTACCGGGCCTTCTTGGTCTATGCGCACCTCTCGTGTCAACGTTGACACTCGTCCCGCTACATCGGTGACGGTTACGGTGTAGGTATACACCCCGTCGGCCACAGCAGCGACTTCCTCAGTCGGATCAGCAGCAGCCGGGTCACGAGGAAGACTCGGCACCTGCCAACTGGCCGACTCACCACCAATATCGCCAAGCTCATAGACTGTTACTGTCACCGGGTCGGCAGCGGCAAGCGTCTGAGTTACTGCAAGCGAGGCAAGCTCGTTTGAGTCAGAAATCTCCCCGCCTATATCAAACTCGCTATTGCGGTCTGCCGCCGCAGTTCCTAACTCATCTTCCGTGACACCAGGGGCAGCCTGATCCACCCCGAACTCGCGTGTTACGACATCGCTTTCATTACCTGCATTGTCCACGGCAAAGACATGGGCGGTCTTTGACCCCTCACCAAGCTCACCGAGGTTTAGGGTGACGTTCCAGTTAGCGGCAAGAATGGCTTGCGGCCATTCATTGAGGTTCGCCGGCGGATCAACACCTGTGTCGCCGACCCATATGCGCACCGTGGCAACACCACTCTCTACGTCAACGGAACTCACCGAGACCGTGCTGCTTGCCCCATCTAGCCAGAGCACATTGCCATCTCCCGGGTCGCTTGGTTGTTCAATAGTTACCGAGGGCGCAGTAGTGTCAACGTTGAACAACAAGGTGTTCGTGGTGAGTTTGCCAAAACGATCACGAGTACGCACCGAGATGTCATTAGCTCCGTCATACACTCCATTAAAGAGTTCAGCGTCGTCGGCTACGAGCAAGCTCCAGTCATCGGTATCCGAGTCAACCGGAACCTTTTCCCATGTTGTTGGGCTTTCAGGAGTTGCTATCTCGACATAGGTCCGCTCCCCAGTAGCCCCGCCAAAATCATGAATTTGTAACCCGTTACTGTCGGTGGCTGTCCCAGATAGCAAGAACCCGGTGCCATAAAAACTACCCGGAGCAGGAGAAGCGATATTGAGCAGCGGTGGTGCCGTATCAATAATGAAGTAGACCGGGCCGACCTCGCGCTGCACCGAGTCGACACCGTCAGGCTTCTCGTCAACGTCGTCTGCAAATCTGAGCGAGAAAAAGTGGGTGCCCTCACCGAGGGCATCTACGTTGTGTGTGAAGCTCACCGTTCGGCCGGGGGCGCCGGTGCTGTCCACTTGGGCCCAGCCGCTGCCGTTTAGGTTTATCTCTATGCTGGAGACATCGACCCCATCGTCATCCTCAATCTGACCACGAACACGCGCGTTGGTATCCAGTAGATTCACGAAATCAACTCCGGCGTCTTCCGCGTCGCTCTGACTTACATCCGGAGAGAGATCAGTAAACGTTACTGTTGGGATATCGGAGTCCTGGTCAATGATGAGCGCCCGGCTAATGAGTTCTTCATTTCCGGCCCGGTCGCGTGCACCGACATACAGCGTGTAGTCGCCGTCGGGATATTCGGCAAGTCTGGAGTCGATCTCAACAGAGTATGGCGTGCTTGCGAAAATGTTTGCGTCCGAGGAATTGAACTCCGGCTCCGGGTCGGACACGGGTAACAGCCACCACTTGACCGTATCTATTCCATTTGCATCACCGGTCGCAACACTTAGCCCAATGATTCCATTCACACGTTCTACGGGGTCACCCGGCAGTTGTATCACCGGCTGCAGGTTGCTAATTAAGACCTCCGGCGGAGTAGTGTCAACGACAACGGTGCGCCTCAGGAGTGCGGTACCTCCGGTCACGCTTATAGCCTCCATGACAAACTCATAGGTTCCGTCATCCATGCTTCCAGCATCTAACACAGTAAATACGGGGCTTGTGTAACTTGACAAGTTGCTGTCTCCAGAGGAGCTTGCCCAGGCAAGGCTCTCGCTTGTACCTCCGTCGCTGATTCGCGTAAGAAGCACCGACTGTAGTCCCGTAGCGTCACTGGCGGTTACCGTGAATGAGAACTCACTCGGCGCATAGTTATTCCCGGTTCCTACTATGACATCACCGTCGCTGAATGCAAAACCGCTCAGCACGGGAGGTGCATCAAGACTCACTACACTCACCAGAAAGCCTTCGCTTGCCTCCTCAGGAACGACCGTCTCCATACCGCCGGTTTCGGATGCTCGAATTCGCAAGCGGAATTCTCCGATCTGGTTCTCAAGAAAGTCTCGAAGTCTGTATTCATACTGCAGAGCTTGTGGTGTTGAGGTAGCTCCCGGCCGGAGTGGTGTCCATTCTGCCGGCTCCAAATCCCCATCCAGCCAGAACTTGATCTCCGGTGACTGGGCGGCTACTCCTTGAGCCGCCGATACCGTTCCAATGATGATACCATTCATGGGAACAACAGGAGGGTCGCCCTCGTCGTAATCTGCGAGATCAATCTGAGGCACTATGATCTCTATAGCCGGCCCCGCATTGTTCACGGTATAAACGAGTTCGTCCGTTGCTGTTGGTTTGCCTGCGCTGTCGGTTGCACGGAATCTCAGCACCAATGGGCCTTCGGGGAATCGAGCGTCGCCGCCATCATTCGTGGCGGCCGTCTCAAGAGTATGACTCCACACTTTAGAGTCCGCTTTGAAGTTCGAAACCGGATTCCAGGAGCCTCCGCCATCCAGAGATATTTCTACGGACCGCACGCTTTCATCGTCAGAAACGCTGCCCTCGAAACTGGCCGAACCTCGTAGAAAGCTACCGGGTTCCGGTGAAAGCACACGAATTACTGGCCGTTCAATATCTACCTTTTCGCCAAGACCTGGAGAGAGTGGGCTAGAGCTGGAGCTGAAGGGATTCTCACATGAACCAAGAGCAAAAACGAGAAAAAGCAATGAAATGGCGTACTGTCGCTGCCAACCACGCATGAGTCCTCCGTTGTCGTGCACCACAACGTCGTACCGAAGAAGAATACTTGACTTTAACGGTTATCGGACATTCTTCGGACAACTTTATTAATTTGTGCATAGAAAATATAACGCACACCTTGGAAGATCACCAATTCATTGCATAAGTACCACCATGTATTACTATTTCGTCGGGAGCATGAAGCAATGTACAGACTCGTTGAACAGTACGATGTAGCTTGTTGTTGGCGCAGGCATTGCAGGGCTCAGCGCTGCGTGTGAACTCTCCAGCATCGGAACTCCCATTCATACGCTATGTGCTGACCACCATCATTGAGCACGAGTACGCAGCCGACGCGGTCGCGCACCGACCTGATGACCCGCCGGGGCAGCGATCCGCTCACCCGCGACTCCTACTCTTTCCTCATTCCAAGCCCTCAACACTGTTGTAGTGCTCAATTGCCTCGCCCAGTGCCTGCATGCACTGCAGGCGGTAGTAGGGTGAGAGTTCAATGATGTTGTCACTGCGAAAGCTACTCTCTTTGCGCAACAGCACCGGAAAGATACTGTGGGTTGAAATAATCAGCTGGTACTTTTTTGACAGGCGCGGAAATATCTCTTTCCAGAGTACCGCCTGCCCAGCAAAGCCAATGTGGTTATCAACCTCGTCAAGCAGAAGCGTAGGGCGCTCGCCGGACTTCTTGACTTCATGCGTAAGAAAGCGCTCCTCAAGAT
>JAIVHN010000275.1 GCA_020201015.1 Spirochaeta sp.
AATAAGCGCGGTTGGGAGCGGGTTCACGTAGACCATGTCAACACTGTGGTCTACAATCGGCGGCTGTCCACCCGTGACATAGCCAAGCGAAACGAAGAGAAGGAAGATCCCGGTCTCCATAATATTCAACCCGATAATCTTCTTAATCATGTTTGAGTGCACCAGCATGGTGTAGAAACCAATGACAAACAACACTACCGAGGCAAAGTAAAAAACGTTGGTGTATACGGCGTTGAGCAATTCCAGCATGCAGCCTTTCCTTTACCGGGATTTCAGGCAGGCAACAACCGCCGCAATAGCGGTAAAGAGCACAGTTGCCTCACCGAGAGTGTCAAAAGCTCTATAGTCGGTAATAATTGCAGAAATGGTATTGGGCGCTCCCGTCTCGGTCGTACCCTGTTCTAAATAGCGTGCGGCAACCTCGTTATGGACAGGATTGCTCGGATCTCCGTAGGTCGGCATCTCGGCCACGGTAAGAACAAGCACAAATCCAATTACCGCAAGGAACGCGTAGGTTAATAAACGTCGCACAAGCCCTCCCGTGGGTACTCAAGCCAAGGAGTTATCTCCCGTGGGCCGCTTCATGGTATTCGCTATTTGGGCAAAACGTCAAGTTTTATCGATTAAAGGCACACGAAAAGAAAAAAACCGTCGTTTCCGTGCGATGAGTCCAAGGGCCGCGCGTGCTGCTTGCTCACCGGCGGCTATGAGATCGTCGCCCTTCGAGAGGTCGTGATAGCTGAACCCGGCAATGTCCGGCTGTATGAGTACATCACAATCCTTTTTTCCGGCAACGGCGGTGTTCCACATGAGCGCGGCAAAGGTGCGAAACATGACATCCACCAAGTTTTGCGGCATCTCACGGTTAGATGCCTCCGGCGTCAGGTCAACTGCAATAACGATATCGGCACCCAGGGTGCGGGCGGTAACCGAGGGCAGGTTATTGCCGACGCCGCCATCCACCAGGGCCCGCTCACCCCGAATAACCGGCTCGAAGATTCCAGGTATAGAGGAACTCGCGCGTACTGCCTCAACCACCGAGCCCTCGGTCAACACGATTTCTTCGGCGGTGGCGATATCGACGCAAACGGCCGCAAAGGGAGTTTTGAGATCTGCAAAGCTAATCTCGCCAAGGACATGACGCAGGAAGGAATCAAGTTTCTGGGTTTTAAGGAGTCCTTTGCCCGATAGGCTTGGTCTTACCAACTCCCCCCAACTAATTTCCTCGGTTATTTCACGGATCCTGCGCCAGTCCAGCCCGGAACAGTAGGCCGCACCGATAAGGCTGCCGACACTGGTCCCGGCCACGCAGGAAATTGGGATGTCATACTCTTCAAGAACTTTGAGCACGCCAATGTGAGCAAGTCCGCGCGCAGCGCCACCACCAAGCGCAAGCCCAATTTTTTTATCAAGTAGCATAAAACTCTACTTTGCCGTCTTCTTCCGCGTTAGGCGAAGCTCAAGGCGATTGTCTTCATAGGTAACATCTATGGAGTCGGACATCATAGCAACTAAGCTTAGTTCGCTCTCGGAGTCCGACTCACCGGCCAGCGGCCAGTAATAGTTTTCCAGTTCCGGATTCCGAGCTACACTCACATCGTTAACCAGATTGACGTAGTCCTCGGCCTCTATCTCGATACTCGGAACGGTAAAAACAACGACGTGTGCATCTGCCGTCTCTTCCACCACAATCTCAGCCCGTCCATTGTCATCACTTAAAAAGTGGGTCAGGAGTTCGTCAATGATTCGGGAGATCTTTTTGATTTCATGGTAATTCTGCATTGCTCTTCCTTACATCTATACCTTACGACGTGACCGCGGCGCTCCAGCAACCGGACTAACCGCCTCAATTATGGGAACCAGAAACGCGGCGACAAAGCCACCGGAAAACCCGTTATTATACAGGTTCACACCACCATGAAGCACGCCAACATTCATAACGACCGAGGTGTGCAGAAAGCCTGCCACCACTCCCCAGAATGGGCCGTATTTACCGGCCACCGGTGCAAGCGTTGTACCGAACAGGCCAGCAAGTATTACCGGTGTACTGCCTAAGTCCCACATCTTCAGAGCTCCACCAATCACTACACCGAGCATAACCGGTATACAGTTGCGCGGATGTTTACCAAAGGCGGCAAAACCAACAATGGTGAGTATACCACCAATCACCGGTCCGTTGAACTCACCACCGAGAGCAATTACAAAAAGCCCGGCAATGATCCCCATCACGCCCATGTTCAAGAGGGTTGCATTATAGCGACCTACGAGCGTAAAGTCGGTCACCAGACGCCCAGAAGTCCGCATAATTCGAATATGTGCGGCAAGCGTCTTACGAATGCGGTTCGGCTGCACAAACAGCCCTCCCCCAATTAACACGAGAAAGAAGGTGAAAAAGAGCACCTTCATGATGAGGTCGTAGCGGCCGGTGAGAATTGAGACCGGCTCTACAATCAAACCGAAGCTTCGCAGCACCGCCACGAAAAGCGAGCCAATAACACCACCAGTAAAACCAAGATTGTAAATATTGTAACCGTCATGAAAACGCAGCATTGCGGACGCCAAGGGCGGCGCAATAAAGCCGACCAAAACCCCCAAAGTCATGCCTAATGCAATTCCGGCTCGCGGCTCAAGCCCGGCTCCAAAAGAGATGAAACTCACCAAGGGGCCAAGCGTTGTTGCAAAAAAGGCAACCAAGGCGTAGTTGCGAAAGGATTGATGTCGTACTGCCGAGTAGAGGAACACTCCAATAAAAATGGGCCAAATGTTCCAGATGTTCTTACCGAAGAACGCAAATCCAATAACGGTAAAAACGGCTGCTATAAACGGACCGTTGATTTCGATCTTATACAGCATCATGAACCCAATGCAGATAAACCCACATAGCCCGGCATTGATGAGGGTCGCACCAGCTCCACCAATTGCAAGATAATCACTTAACAGAACACTCTGCGACTGAAGTATACGCAGCATGCCCGGAAGCAGATCGTCGAGTGGTTGAAGAAACAGCCCGGTTAGTATCAACAGCGTGGGCAAAGCGGTGAGAAACGCCACTTGCCATTTACGTTGCTGCCAATTTATCACAGATACCTCCAGCTAACGAAGTTTTGGATGTCACGCAGACTACGCGCGAATGTGAAGCGCGTCAAGCTCAAGATGGCCTCGTCGCCAACTCATACATGATCCGGACTTTGTCCGACTGTTTGATAAAACGAGGGACTCACCGCTGCAGCAGGTACTGATAAGCACCACCGGGGAGTTGGTTGCCGCACTTATCTTTGGCTCGAATGCGTTGTTCAGCCGCTATCTTTCCTGGTTTAGTGTGATTGCACGTAGCGCAGGTATAGAAGAACATCAACTGCGCGACCATTTGCGACTGTATCGCTTGACTCTCCAGGATCACGTTGCACCGGAAACACGCCTGAAGCTGGAGCAGCTTATCAACACTGGTGAAGCCGCACTTAACACCACTCCCAAGGCGGTACGGTGTTGTTCAACTCCGAATCCGCCGTACACCGACCTCTGCCAGAGTTACCTGGCAGCCGTGCTTGACGGAGATAAACAGCTGGCTCACGAAATCATTGAGACGTACCTGAGCGAAACCGCCGACCTGCGGGGTGTGTACACCCATGTTTTGCAACCAGCGCAGAACGAGCTGGGCAGGCTGTGGGAAATCGGTAAGCTGACCCCAGCTGAGGAGCATCTCGGCACAGCCATCACGCAGGAAGTCATATCTGGGATCGACCACCGCCTTTTTCGGACAACACGGGTGGGAAAAAGCTTTGTTGGCGCCTGTATCGATACGGAGCGCCATGATATTGGTATGCGTGTGGTCACCGCTTTTTTTGAGTTGGATGGGTGGGACACCTATTTTCTGGGCGCGACAACTCCACGTTCTGGGCTCATTGAGTTCCTTAGAAACAAACAACCCAGTGTGGTCGGACTATCCTGCAGCCTTGGCCGGAACCTGCCGCTTCTCAAAGCTACCATTGCCGAAATCCGCAAACAACCCGAGCTTCGCACTACGCCGATTATTGTAGGAGGGGCCCCTTTTAACGCCGACTCCGCGCTTGCAGAGCTCGTCGGCGCCGACTCCTACACCGTTGATGCCGACCATGCCGTACTCTGTGCCGAGTCGGCATTGGCCGCCTTAGCCTCAAGGTCGGCATCAAATCCAGAAGCCTGGCCCTCGACCCCGACAAGCCAGGAGCCGTGTTGCCCTGCCTAATATCCTTTCCTGCCTCGTATAGGTATTTTGTCTAAACAACGGGAGTAACACAGGTGCAGGATATTAGAAGCGAGCTACTTACATGGGTGAAAGATGAACGAACACCCATAGCCTTGGCAACAGTCATTGAACTTGAGGGGTCCGGGTTGCGTAAACCCGGTGCTACGCTGGCAATTGCTGCCGATGGGGAAATCATCGGTTCTATAAGCGGCGGCTGTGTAGAGCCCCAGGTTCTGGAGAAAGCGGAAGCCCTTATTCGAGATGAGACCGGCAGCAAACAGTCGACCCTCATTCGTTTAGAAGCAGATGACGACCCCCTGCACAATCCTTTATCCCCGTGTTCGACCGCCTTAGAGATCGCACTATGTCTGCTCGACACAGAGGTGCTGGAACACGTTGCTAAAGCCTGTGCCGGGCGCAGTCCATTCGTATGGGGCATTGTTCTAGCGACAGAAAGTAGCTCCGCCAGCGATCTCGATCGTAGCAGAGATATCGACACACATATCCTCTTTGGCTATCACCCTGAAACACATGAGGTCTACGGGCAGGCCGCCCGTCAGGAGCAACTATTTCTTGGACCTGAGTGGCGCGCCAAGTTGAACGAGCTGAAACTGCCTACCATCTTTTCGTTGGCTGGCCGCCGGATCTTTGCCTGTCCTGTGACCCCTCGCCCACGCCTGGTAATTATTGGAGCCTCACACATAGCTCAACACCTTGCAGCCTTTGCCACCACGCTTGACTACGAGGTAATTGTTGGTGACCCACGCGAACGCTTTCTTAGCCGTGAAAGATTCCCAGAGAGTGTGGCGCTGCACTCGGGGCGAGTAGACCGGCTGCTGCATGCGATGGCTCTTGACCACACCACCGCAGTTGCAGTTGTCAGCCATGATGATAAAATAGACGATGTCGCAGTTGCCGTAGCTGTCAACTCACCGGCTTTCTATATAGGCGCCCTTGGAAGTAGCACAACACAGAAAGCGCGACGAAAAAGGCTCATAGCGGACGGTCTGAGTACTGGAGCACTAGATCGCATCCACGGTCCCATAGGGCTCGGTATTAAGGCTCGTGAACCGGCAGAAATTGCGGTTGCCATCCTTGCCGAGATCGTTGCCACCTACAGAGCAGAAAGTCATGATGCGCGGTAGCGTTACAATGCTCCTTCGAACAATCTTCTTAATTCCTGTGGTGGGGCTGCTGTCAGGCTGTTATCTTACTACTCAAGCTGGCTACTTTCTTGGTGATCAAATTCAAGCCCGGCCGGTGCCTCGTGTGGAGACGGACCATAAAACAACCGCAGAGACGCGCGAGTTCATAGCCCTTGTTCATGACATTCTGGAATTTGCCGTACAGGAGATAGGCTTAGACCGTGGGAGGAACTTTACCAGATATATTGCCACGGAACGCAGCAACGTAGCCTATGTTGTGTCGGCAACCAAAGAGCTTTCGTTTCAGACCTACCGCCGCCGATTTCCTTTTGTTGGTGAGGTGCCGTACTTGGGGTTTTATCGCCGCCCGGCAGCCGATAGGTTGGGAGCAGCGCTCATAGGCCAAGGCTACGACGTATGGGTCCGTGGCGTTGGTGCTTTCAGCACGCTAGGGTACTTTTCGGACCCGCTCTATTCGTACATGGCCGACTACCCTCTTCACCGGCTCGCCAATATGCTCATTCATGAGCTGGCTCATGCCACACTCTGGATTCCGGATGATGTCGAATTTAACGAACAGTACGCCACTATTATTGGTGATGAAGGTGCGCGTGCATACATTAGGTCCAGACATGGTGTTGAGTCCGAACAGTATCGACTGTTAGAGGATACAGCGGCCGACTCAGTGGTCTATCGTGCGGACATGCTGGAACTACGTTCACGTCTTGCCGAGCTCTATGGCACCAATCTAGATGAAGAAGCAAAACGGCAGGCAAAGCAACAATCAATAAGGAATCATCAAAACGCATTTGCCACAACCTATGACGAGCGGTTCCAAACCGAAGGCTACAGACGATATCCTGAGCTGGAGGTCAACAATGCCTACCTATCACTCTTCGATCTGTATACCCGCGACCTCTCGTCTTTCTATCGCCTCTACGAGTCACTTGGATGTGACCTCGCCGCATTTGTAGACGCTTTCCGCGAGTTACCGTCCAGCGACCTAACTCCCGGTGACTACCTTAAAACTCTCATCGTACGCTAATCTGCACCTCATTGCCGCATGTTTATACATCGGTACTTGATTCAGCTCGTTTATTTATGCTAATCATACTCGTTACTAGAGCATCCAATAAGGAGGATGAAAAAATGAAAAGAAAAATCTCGCGGAAATTGTTATTCGCACTGCTGGTGTTGGCAGGCGTGGCGCTGGTATTTGCTGGCTGTGCAGGGGATGAGCAAGAAATTGCAATCGGTGTAGCTGGTGCCCACAGTGGTGACTTGGCCTCATACGGACTTCCGTCAGTGAATGCAGCGGAGTTGGTTGTAGATCAGTACAACGAGAACGGTGGAGTTATGG
>JAIVHN010000187.1 GCA_020201015.1 Spirochaeta sp.
GGTGCGGCGAGCAAACTGAGGAAGGGAAACCAGTCGCCAACCCGTGTATAGATGCTAAGGCCTCGACTCCGCAGCTGAACATCGTGGACTAAATAGTCTTCCACATAGTAATCAAGCTGCGCTTCAATGCGGCCGAACTCATCTACAACCGCCGTCAGTCCGCTTGCGGTACCACGCACGACCGGCCGGCGGTTTTCCACCGCCCGAAACATGCCGCCCGCAAAGTGCTGCTTAGCCTGTAGTTCAGTCAACGACCAATAGTCGTTGGTAAGATTAACGATCACCTCCGCTCCATTCAACACAAATCGACGCACATCATCAGAGAATATGTCTTCAAAGCAGATCGGCGTTGCGAACGCAAACTTTGGGTGCTCAAACACAATACGTTCGGTGCCCGGCTCCCAGAAATGAACGTCAAAATCCAGCAGCATATCATAAACCCAAGGCAAGGTGTTTTCGTAGGGAAAGTATTCGGTGAAAGGAACCAGACGGATCTTGTGGTACGTCTGTTTACGCTCGCCGGTATCCGAAAACAACACCGCGGCGTTGTAGTTTAGGCGGTCTATCTCCTGACCGTCATCATTTAGGACCAGCTCATAGTCGTCGTTGCCGGTGACCAAATACGTAGTGCTTTGCTGTTGGTAGTCCAGGAAGCGCTGTACCAGTCGGGCAAGATGCCGTTGCTGCGGGTCTTCTTGACTCCAACGGCGAATGTTGGGCACAAAGGCCGTCTCGCTCCACACAATGAGGTCAGGCTCAGCTTCCAGACTTTGATTGGTGAGCCGGGTAAGAGTATTGAGCGTGTCGTCGTAGTCGTGCTTCCGTGGGTCGGAGTTTTGTTGTATGAGCGCCACTCGTGCAGTGTCGTAGGTTGACGGACCAAAATAATGCTCCAGGGTGAGACTTGCCCCTCCGTACAGAAGGCTAGCTGTCAGTGCAATAGCCGCAACCCTCAGCGGGCGCCCTTGCCAGCGGTCAAGACCTCGCGTACCAATAAGCCTACTCCCCGCATGCTCGGCCAGAGCGGCGTTGACAAGTACGATAAGGAAGGTAACGCCCCAAACACCGGTAATATCGGAAATCTGAATCAGCGGGACAAGACTCCACTGCGAATGTCCAATGAGCGCCCATGGATAGCCCAAAAAACCCGATGAACGAACAAGTTCAAACCCGGTCCATGCAAAGGGAAGTATTAGGTATCGTGCTACGCGTGTACGCCTATACAGGAGCAGAAGAATAGGTGAAAAGACGATGTAGTATCCCAAAAAGACGACCGTCACGAACTGCAGTGATACCAAACTAAAGGTTCCCAGCCAGTAGTTCGTTAAAAGTGTAGTGGTAACGCCGTAGGCCACGCCGTAGAACCAGGCAACTCCAAAACGTGCAAAACGCCAGACCAGCAGGAGCGGAACCAAAGAGATCCACGCTAACCACGGGATCCCCTCAAGCCGCAGAAATGAAGGTTGAGCAAATACCGAGAGCAGCACCGCCACCGCCACCCAGCCAAACGCGAAACGCCCAAAGCCCCATGAACCCGGGAGCACCGCGTTGGCCAGCTGGCGTCTGCCAATGCGAAAGTAGAAGTATACAGGCAGATTCACCAGCATGAGGGGTAAGAACCGGGCCGCCGACTGAGCTCGTTCCGTGCGCGTATCAAGAGCCAGACGCAGATTACCGCTGCTCGCTATGAAACGCTGGACATAGTCCATCTCTGCATTCATGGCAAACACGTAGGCAAATAGAAAGAGAAGAAGACCAAAGAAAAACAGGGCCTCCGGTATGAACGCAAGGCTGTGCAGTCGCCGACGAACAAAGCCCCCCTGTGTTGGCAAAAGTGAAGCAATGAGCAGGACCAAACCATAGAGGAAGTGTAACGATATCAGCAAATAGTAAGGTGAATCCGCTGGCCCCGGAACAGCAATGACCAAAGGGCCCTTTGCAGTCGCCGCAAACACAACCGCCGAGACTATAATATACGCAAGCCCGCACAACAAAACCGGCCGGTGAAGCCAGGTGCCAAGCGTTTGTTTCCAGTTCCGTAACATCGCTGAATACTAAGATGAAAGGGGTTTGTCGACAAGGGTAACGGTACAAATCACCGGTTCATTACTGATATACTTCTCATATGATTCCGCTTACCCTCGTCGTTGGATACCTTGGCTCAGGCAAGAGCACCTTGCTGAATCACATACTTCACAGCTTTCCCAACCGTCATGTCGGAGTCGTGGTGAACGAGTTTGGAGAAATCCCGCTTGAAAGTTCAATTATCGAACCACTCAATGACTCAGTGCGGGAGTTGCGCGCGGGGTGTTTGTGCTGTTTGGCAAGGGACGATGTAGTCGCCGCCATAGACTCGTTGTGCGCCGCCGATCCTGAGCTTGAACACATATTCGTGGAGGCCTCCGGCGACAGCGATCCGGTGCCGGTAATTCAGACCCTCGCCGCTGGCGGCTTTCGTGAAGAGGCGATGCTAGGAGCAGTTGTCTGTGTGGTAGATGTCACGCGGTACGTAGCGCTTTCCACCACCAATCCACTGCTATGGCGGGGAATAGCCGGTGCGGATGTCGTCCTCCTCAGCAAGGTCGATGTAGTCTTACCGGATGCCGCACTCGAGGATATTCGACACTACGCGCCACAAACTCCTGTTTTAAAGTGGGACTCCGAGTTGAACCTTGCCGTGGTTTTTGAGCGCACCAGCTACGATCAGTCGCGCATAGAGTCGTTGATGCAGGCCTATAAGGCCGCGACAGTGACTCATACACTTACACCCACCTTTTACAGGTCAAAAATACCGCTGAACCGAGACCAAATAGATACATTCTTTGAGTCGCTGCCGCCAGCGGTGATCCGCGGCAAGGGCTTTTTCGCGCCAGCAGGGCCGGAAGGTCCTTATGTCAAGTACATCGTCCAGTACACCAGTGGCCGCTATGAGCGTTACCCGCGCCCATGGGGCCGGGACGAACTGCATGAAAGCGCCTTACTGCTGCTCCATGATCACTGGAATGAACACGAGCTACTCAACGGAATCATTAAACTTTCAAGGTGGACGAGTCGCTATCTCACGCGCTTGAGGGCATTCCAAACCGGTCGGAGTTTATTCGCAATTCCATTTTGCACGCACTCGAAAACGCTTGTCCATTGTGTAAAGGTGTTGGAATTCTTACCCCTAACCAAAGAGAGCACTGGGATCGTTTTGCCGAACATCACTCAATTAAAGAATGCGCAGTTTGTAATGAATTTCATATAGTGTGTGACGAATCCGGCGACGCTGGTCTGCCCCACGGACATGCTTAGGCACGGTCTACCTTTTTCAGCATGATATTTGAAATAAATTGGAAAACGACTATGATAGAAGAGGTCATGTGATAACTCACCCATGACAAAATACTCGACTTCATGAGTCAGATACGCACGGAAGGACAGAAGCAAATGAGTTCCGAGAATGTTAAACTACAAGAAATCATCGGCATCGACTCGGAATTAAACAAGCTGCAGGATATGGATATCCTACTTGAGAAAATACTCACTGAAGCACGCCGGGTAGTAGGCGCCGATGCTGGATCACTCTACATTAGCGATGGTGAGAAACTCACAATTAATTATGCCCAGAACGACACAAAGCAACGCGAGCTGCCATCGGGCGAGAAGCTGATTTACAACGTGTTTAGCATACCTATAAACACTCAAACAATTTCTGGATACGCAGCCGCAACCGGCGAGGCGGTTAATATTCCGCATGCCTACGAAATTCCTGAAAGCGCACCGTACGGCTTCAATCCCCATTATGATAGAGTCTCCGGATATAAAAGCACCTCTATGCTGGCAGTGCCGTTAAGCACAAATATGGGCGATATCCTCGGGGTGATTCAGGTAATCAACAAGCTGGATGAAGAGGGAAAGGCTATTGCCTTCTCAAGAGAGGACGAGTTACTAGTCACCCACTTTGCAACGAACGCCACCGTTGCGCTCCAACGAGCTCAAATGACACGCGCAATTCTTTTGCGCATGATTAAGATGGCCGAGTTGCGTGACCCAAAAGAGACCGGCCCGCATGTAAACCGCGTAGCCGGTTATGCGGTTGAAATTTATGAGCGCTGGGCGAGCGAACAGGGGCTGGAGCCCCGAGAGATTGAACGGACCAAGGATAGCTTTCGCATGGCCGCCATTCTCCACGATGTAGGCAAGGTTGCTATATCGGACAACATTCTTAAAAAACCCGGTCGCTTCACCGACGACGAATACACCGTAATGAAGCAGCACACGCTCCACGGCGCCCGCCTCTTTCTTAACAAGCAATCAATCTTTGACGAAATGGCTATAGAGGTGGCGCTTAACCACCATGAAAACTGGGACGGCACCGGCTATCCCGGACATGTCGATGTAGAGACCGGCGCACCATTGAAAACGGCTGCAGACGGTAGTGCGCTCGGTAAGAAAGGTGAAGAGATTCCCTTGTTCGGCCGAATTGTCGCAATCTCGGATGTCTACGACGCACTACGATCGCGCCGTGTTTACAAGGAGTCTTGGACGCATGAACAGACCCTCAAGGAGATCCGTAAGATGTCCGGAAGTAAGTTTGACCCGGCGCTCGTAGAGATCTTCTTTAAGGTGCTACCGACAATTGAAACAATATCGGACAAGTACAAGGACCCTGGCGAACAGTAAGCCGTCCTACGCGTCTTTGTAGGCGGCCACCAGTTCTTCCATTACCTTTTTACCATCCCCAAACAACATAAGTGCATTGTCGGCCGCAAAAAGCGGATTGGCAATGCCAGCAAAACCGGGACTTAGACTACGCTTAATCACAACGACAGTTCGTGCTTTGTCGACATCAAGAATCGGCATACCTGAAATAGGTGAACCGGCACTCTCGCGTGCGACCGGATTCACAACATCGTTGGCCCCCAGAACAATTACTACGTCGGTTGAGGCAAAGTCTGGATTAATTGCGTCCATTTCGCGCAGTTTATCGTAGGAGATGTTTTCTTCGGCCAGCAATACATTCATGTGCCCCGGCATTCGTCCGGCGACCGGATGAATACCAAACTCAACATGAATGTCGTCCGCCTCCATTGCCTCGGTGAGGAGCCTAACCCCGGTTTGCGCACGGGCAACCGCCATACCGTAACCGGGAACAAAAGCCACGCGGGACGCGCTCTTGAGAATCATGGCCACCTCTTCTGCCGAGGTTGACTTCACCTTGCCCGCGTATATATCGCCCTGTTCTTTATTCTCTACAATGGCGCCCACGCCGCCAAACAAAACATTAGCCAAAGACCGATTCATGGCTTTACACATGTTCTGAGTGAGAATGATACCGGAGGCCCCAACAAGCGAGCCCGCAACAATAAGCACATTATTGCTAAGAACAAAGCCGGTAGCGGCCGCAGCAATTCCTGAGTATGAGTTGAGCAAGGCAATAACAATAGGCATATCGGCACCACCGATAGGCATTACCAGCAGAACACCAAGAACCGACGAAACACCTACTAAGGCCCAGTATAACTCGGTACGGCTTGGATCAAGCACAATCATGGCTGAAAGGACTAATGCACCACCAAGTACAAGAACCTTTACAATTTGTTCCCCATGGTAGCGCAGCGGCTTCTCGGAGACTATACCTTGCAGCTTTCCAAAAGCAATGACACTACCTATGAAGGTAACGGCACCAATGAGTCCGGATGCCGCTGTTGCAACCGACTCCTGAAGGCTCATAACCGCCCCGGATTCAGTACCCATGACCGCAGTTGTAACAGCCGCAAGGAGTACTGCACCAGCAACCAATACCGAGGCCACGCCACCAAAGCCGTTAAAGAGACCAACCAGCTGGGGCATTGCCGTCATTTTGATCTTTAACGCCAGCACAATGCCTAGTAGTGAACCGCCAACGAGGCCGCCGACGACCAATTCCATATGTACAAAACCTTGAAACCAGAGTGTGCTCACCACGGCCAGACCCATACCAACGGCGCCCAAGACGTTTCCACGGACCGCGGTGCGCGGATGCCCCAGATTCTTAAGCCCCAAAATAAAGAGCACCGCGGCTACCAAATACAAGAGATTCAGGTGTTCAGGCTGCATGTTTAATTCCTCTTCTTGAACTTACTAAGCATTCGATGAGTTACCACAAAACCACCGACCACGTTTGTGATGGCGAAAAAGAGCGCAGCAGTGGCAAGCACGGTTGTAAAAGTTCCACCGCCCGCGCCCAATGCCAACAAGGCGCCAATGACGGTAATGCCGCTAATTGCATTGGAACCCGACATGAGCGGTGTATGCAGGATAGGTGGCACTTTTGTGATGACTTCAAAGCCGACAAAAATCGCCAGCACAAATATCGTCAGAATATTAATGAACGCGGCTGTATCTAGCATGAGTTCCCCCGTTTAGTTCTTTTCACCGGCACCAAGGCTTGCCGCAACAATCTCTCCCCCGTAGGTGACCAAGGTTGCGGCTACGATCTCGTCCTCGCGGTTTATCTCAAGGACGTTTTCTTTGTTACGAAGAGCCTTGAGAAAGGTTGTTATGTTCTTTGAGTAAAGCCGGCCTGCGGTATACGCAAGCTGTGATGCAATATTCTCAGGGCCGATAATGCTGACACCCTTATGCATGACCGTTTCTCCAACTTTCGTAAGCTCACAGTTACCGCCACGCTCGGCGGCAAGGTCAATAACGACCGAACCGGAACTCATACCTTCAACCATCTCGGTGGTGATCAGGCGTGGCGCGGGCTTTCCGGGGATAGATGCAGTGGTGATCACCGCGTCGGTTTCAGCAAGCACCGCAGCCATGAGTTCACGCTGTTTACGGTAGAACTCTTCGCCCATCTCCTTGGCGTAGCCGCCCGACCCCTCGGCCGACTCAAGTTCCATCTCAACAAACTTCGCCCCAAGGCTTTGCACTTGTTCCTTGACCGCCGGGCGGACATCATAAGCGCTCACTACCGCGCCCAACCGCTTGGCGGTAGCAATTGCCTGGAGACCGGCTACACCGACACCCACAACAAAAACTTTGGCCGGAACAATGGTACCGGCAGCAGTCATCATCATAGGAAAGAGGCGAGGGAGCCGATCCGCGGCAATAAGCGCCGCCTTATATCCTGCAAGATTAGCCGTCGAGGACAGAACATCCATGGACTGAGCGCGTGTAATTCGGGGCAATAGCTCCAGCGAGAAGGCAGTTACACCTCGCTGGGCCATCTTCTGGAACAACTCAGCATTGGCATAGGGCTCCATCAACCCAACAACCAAAGCGTTTTCTTTGAGCTGAGCAATCTGTTCTTCGGCATTGTCTTTATCAGCCGCCGCAAACCGGACAGTGAGGAGAATGTCGCTACGTTTGAGTATCTCACCCGCATCTTGAACAACCTCGGCGCCTTTGTCGGCATATTCTTGGTCCGAGTACCCTGCGAGTTCTCCCGCACCTGCCTGAATCAGCACCTGCGAGCCGCCTTTAACCTCGGCCGCTACATCGCTTGGTACCAGCGCGACCCGTCGTTCTCCGTTTGCGGTTTCTGTCCGCACTCCAATTGTCATGTTGTGTCCTCCAGCAAGTAGTCTAGCCTGGAGCTTGAGTATAGCAGCTGGGCCGGTTGGTCATCAATGCATGGTGAATTGGGATACTCACTTGATATCTCCACGAGCAATGCGTATTCTCATTGGATTCATCATGTTACAGCGTGTTACCTGCACGCTACATCAAGGAGCTCAGAATCGCAACGCAACCTTCGGTGGTACAAACCGACTCCCCTAAAGGTATTTTCAGAAATCTCGTCCAACTTGCAGTGCCGATTATGCTCGCAAACCTCTCGCAGATGATGTACAACCTGGCCGACGCCTTTTTTCTTGGACGCCTCGGCCGCGAGGCGGTCGCCGCAGCTGCTATCGCCTTTAACCTGGTGATGTTTGTTGTGGTGGTCGGGCTTGGGCTAGCAAATGCAGGGACGACACTTATTGCCCAGTCAATTGGTGCCGGGCGCGGAGACCGTGCAAACTTCTACCTTGGGCAAACTACCTTAGTGCTCATGGTGGGAGCCGTGCTGTTCTCTTTCCTCATGACTGCCTTCGGGCCGCAGATCCTTCAGCTTATGCAGGTGCCACCGGATGCGTTCTCCGAGACATTGGTGTACATACGTATCGTTTTCGCCGCGTTACCTCTCATGTTTATGTCCTTCGTCTTACAGGCTGCAATGCAGGGCGTAGGAGATAGTGTCACACCACTCATAGTTCAGCTGATTGCGGTTACGCTTAATGTTGCGCTTGATCCATTGCTGATCTTTGGAGTGGGGCCTTTTCCTCGCCTAGAAGTGGCAGGCGCAGCGGTTGCAACCGTCATTGCCCGGGGCTTGGGCTCTATTATTGCGCTCACGATTCTGCTACGTGGACGTAGTGGACTGCGACTGCGGCCACGGGATCTTAAACCCGACCGCCAAGGGTTAGGGGTGCTGTTACGCATTGGCTTACCGGCTTCCTTTGGCCAAGGCGTGTCGGCGCTTGGCTTCACCGTGCTGCAGGGTGTGGTAAACAGCTTTGGATCGGCGGTGATTGCCGCATTTGGAATAGGAAGCCGTATTACCAACCTTTTCATTATGCCAGCTATTGGGCTTTCACGAGCCACCTCAGCCTTGGTTGGTCAGTGTTTGGGTGCAGAGCAGTACTGGAAGGCACGCGCGGTAGTTCGTTATGCAACGCGTAGTATTTTGGTCTTTATTACTTTGGGAATGACCCTTACCTTCTTCTATGGGCACTCCTTTGTGCGGTTCTTTGTAAATGACCCTGAAGTCATTGCTCACGGCGCAGTTATGTTTCGCATTATATCTGCATCGGTTATTACCTTTGCGCTCCTCACCGTGATGTTTGGGGCTTTTGAGGGCGGCGGATACACCAAGCCGGTTATGTACCTAAGTGTCTTGCGGCTATGGGGACTGCGAGTACCCCTCGCGTGGTTGTTTTCGCTTAGGTTGGGATTTGGTCCGAATGGAATATGGATGGCAATGTTCGTTTCGAACCTTGTCACCTCTGCTTTGGGAATGGGAGTACTCAAAAAAGGACGCTGGTTACGCAAAATTGAGCAGCACGAGACAATTATATCGGCCGACGATGGTATAAATTAGCTCGAATCGCAGGAGCTCCCATCGTAGGAGTTCGCATCATAGGAGGAAACAAATGGGTTTGGAAAAACTTCAGGTTGTAGCACTGATCCATGACGATTTCGAAGATCTTGAGTATTGGTACCCGGTCTTTCGCTTGCGCGAGGCTGGTATTAAGGTACGCACCGCCGGAGAGGGTAGCGGTAAGGTATACCACGGTAAGTATGGAGTTCCCGCAACTGCCGACATGGAGTTTCGAGAGGTTGATCCAAGCGCGTATCATGGACTCTTGGTTCCGGGCGGTTGGGCCCCGGACAAGCTGCGCCGGTATTCTGAGGTAATCTCAATTGTTCAAGAAATGAACTTTAACGGGGCGGTAATAGGACAGATCTGTCACGCCGGTTGGGTGCTCATCTCGGCGCGCATTCTATCGGGCAAGAAGGTCACCAGCACGCCGGGAATTAAAGACGACATGGAGAACGCCGGTGCAACATGGTTTAACGAACCGGTAGTGGTAGATGGGAATCTTGTCTCAAGTCGTAGACCTCCCGATCTTCCGGATTACGGCAAAGCGCTTATCGAGACGCTTTCAGCACTAGCGGCTGCACGCTAAGCACACGGGTCGTGTCGGTTTGGCTCGGCCCGCATGGGCTGGCCCGGGTCGGGTCGGTTTGGCTCGGCCCGCATGGGCTGGCCCACCGTGATAGCCGCCCCTCCCTCAGGGCCAGCCGAGTTAGTCGGCCCCGTTCACCAATCCAGCTGTAATTGCGCCGGACAACACAGCTAAGGGCATACCTCCGCCTGGATGAGCCGATCCACCACAGAAAAACAGTCCTTTGTAGCGTCGCGACCTGTTCGGATGGCGAAGGAAAGCCGCAAGCTTGGTATTAGAAGATATTCCGTACAGACTTCCATATGCGGCGCCGGTGTTTTTCTCTATATCCGGCGGATTGAAACCGGACTCATACTCAATCAGCTGCTCTATGTCAGCTCCCAGTGCCGAGGAAAGCCGGGAAAGCACCGCCGCCCGCATTCGTCTGCGTTCGGCTTCCCAGTCTTGCCCGGCATCTCGGGGCGCGTTCAGCAGCACAAACCAGTTCTCTTTACCCTTCGGGGCGTCACTCGGCGTGCTTTTACATCCCACATTCACATAAACCGTTGGATCCGCAGGACACCGCAGCTCTTCAAACAAGCTGCGAAACTCGGCAGGATAATCTGCACTAAAAAAGATATTGTGATGCGAGAGTTGTGAAAAAGACGCGCCCATGCCGAAAAGAAAGACCATACCGGAGCTCGAAGGTTCAAGATTCTGATATCGTTTGTAGAGTGGTGCATCAATGTCGCCCAAAAGGTCACGGTAAGTACCAATCACATCAAGATTAGAAATGACGATATCTGCTCTAAACTCCTCGGACTCGGTCTCAAGGCCTAACACTCGCCGTGTCCCACCGGCGTTTTCAAAAATGATCCGGCGGACCGGAGTCCCATATTTAAAGCTCACCCCAAGTTCACGGCTTAGCTTTTCCATGGCCCGGGGAAGCGCGTGAATGCCCCCCGCTACCGCGTAGGCGCCGCCAAGATACTCTACCGCTGGAATGATATTAAGGGTCGCCGGTACCTGGTAGGGACTGGAGCCGTTATAGGTGGCGTACCGATTGAATAGTTGTGTCGTGCGCGGATTACGGAAGAATGCTCGGTGTGCTTGGTCCATGCTACGGAAAAGATCCAGTCGCCACAGTTGCATCAACGACTGTAAGATCTTCGGCTTAGTGTAGGTCGAGACCTCATGCAGACTATTTTGCATGAATAGATCACCCGCAATACGGTTGAGCCGTGCACAGTAGCGAAAGTAGCGCTCCAGCGCTTGGGGTGACTCCCCAAGAACGCGCTCAAGTTCGGAGCTGAATGCCTCTTTGTCATGAAAGGCTGAAAGTTGTGTGCCATCGTCAAAAACATACCGGCATATTTCTTCCAGCGGAAGAAAGCGCAGGTAGTCTTCACGCCGACGTCCAGCACATGCGAAAAGTTCGTCAACAACCTCCGGCATAGTTAACAAGGACGGCCCCGTATCAAACCGGTATCCCGCTGCAGAAAGAGATGCGGCCTTACCGCCCGGCGCTAAGGCTTGCTCAAAAACCGTTACCTCGTGCCCGGATACCGCCAATCGCGCCGCCGCCGACAACCCTGCAAGGCCAGCTCCGATAATCCCCACTTTCATATTTTTATCTCCCAGCGCGAAGGATTTCTTCTACCAAGCGTAAATGTTCAGGTGATCCCAGAACTGAGGTGCCAGAATGCTCGACCGAACGGTTTGCCGCAAACGAATCGTCATAGAGGCCGCGGTCGTACTTTAGGCGAAGCACGCGGCGCACCGACTCATCAATCCGCTGCTCACGTATCCGCCCGCTCATAACCGCTTGTACAAGCGCCTCGGCAACATACATGGGCGACGAAGGCAAAAGCGCAATATCAACTCCCGCTTCAATAGCCGATATCACCATCTCCGCCTCGGAGTTTCCACGCAGGGCGCCCATAGTCAGTGAATCGGTAATGACAACGCCCTCGAAGCCCAGCTGTTCGCGGAGAATCTCGGTAACAAGGATGTATGAGAAGGTGGCGGGCGTAGAGCTTCCAGTGAGCTCAGGAACCCCAATGTGGGCAGTCATAACTGCATCCGCGCCCGCAGAAATTCCTGCGCGGAAAGGACGGAACTCAACTGCATCAAGCCGTTCTCGGTTATGAGCAACAACGGCCTGCTCGTAGTGAGTATCCTCGACAGTATCACCATGCCCCGGGAAGTGCTTAAGAACCGCACTCACCTGCTCCTCCTGCAGCCCCCGCACCATCTCTGCAGTCATGAGGGAAACCAGCTCGGGATCGGAACCAAATGCACGGTCTCCGATAACCGAATTAGCAGGATTCGTGTACACGTCGGCAACTGGAGCCATGTTCATAGTAATTCCTACTTCACGAAGCTCACGCCCGAGCAAACCACCAACCAAGTAGGCGTAGTTAGGATCCCCGGTTGCTCCAATGTCGGCCGCTGGCGGAACTACCGTTGCACCAAGCCGCCCACCAGTAGAAAACCTACTCACCTTTCCGCCTTCATGATCTATTCCAATCATCAAAGGTTGCGCCGATAATCCCTGCAGCTCCTCAATAAAGGTAGCTATTTGGTGCGGTGAATCAAGATTGTTAGCAAACACCAAGAAACCGCCAGGCTGCACCGTAGTTACAATGCGACGCAGACGTGCATCGACATGATGGAGCGGCCGTAAGCTTGGGTCAGAGGGCATGCCGATCATCAACAGTTGACCAACCTTCACTTCGAGGTCCATGTTGTCCAGCACTGCTTCAATATACAGCTCTCGCTCCCTGACGCGCGCCAACTCGGGATCGGGTTCAAGATCTTCCGGCACTACAACCGTCACATTCGGGTGCGGCTCAATGTTTTCAGGTGCCGGTGTATCCGCAGCCTCGGTTAACGGTACACCGGCGCAGCTACTGAGCATCAGTCCCCATGCGATGACTATGCAACATAGGCCGACGGCCCGGCCGGTTGAAAAATTGCGCACCGTACTTCGTAGGGCTGCAACTTTGGTGCTCCCATGAGCTGACGCGACGCTTCTGATCGTCATTAATTTCATCAACTTAAGTATACCTTACTGTAGCCCATTGGGAAAACGTTACTACCCGCGGATGCGTTAGTGAAATCGCAATCTTTAAGTGCACAAAACCATACAACTACCCCAGCTGCACCGTTGAACGGTCGAGCATAATCGACTATAATTCTATATATTACAAACGTTTAACGAAAACCAAGGCAGCGTTCGAATTCTCGGCACGAATATTGCAACGTAGTATGTGAATACGGCGTTAACGTCTAAACTAAAAATGCTACGGCGCAAAAAGGTTGAGCAGCAACTATGATCAGCAAACCAAACATCATTGATTTTCAGTCCGTAAAACGACAACCCGGAATCGGACACCTCCTTGGAACCGAGGAGCTGCAAAAAGAACTGCTAAGAAAAAGCATCCACATGACAATAGCCGTAGTACCGGCGCTTGCTCAACTGGTAGGCGTAAATTTTGCCCTTGCGTTGTTGGCCGCAGGTACCATGTTTTACACCTATTCAGAGTTCCTCCGAGCACAGGGTACCGAGATAGCTTTTATAGGTAAAATGACAGCAGCTGCAGCACGTGATCGTGATCAAGGCAAGTTCGTACTTGGGCCTATCACCCTCGGACTGGGAGCAATGATTGCGCTCATGCTATATCCGAACCCAGCCGCGGCGGTAGCGATCTATGCGTTAGCCTTTGGTGATGGTCTGTCGAGCTTAGCGGGCAAGCTCTTCGGAACCCTTGAAATCCCGTTCACTGGTGGAAAAACACTTGAGGGTAGCACAACCTGCCTCCTGGCTGTGTTCCTGAGTACACTCGCGGTAACCGGACTCCCTCGCGAATCTTTAGCTCTTGCTGCAGTTGCAGCTTCGGTGGAACTGCTTCCAAGTAAGGACGTAGATAACCTCATTCTGCCGATGGTAGTCGGTGCGCTGGCGGTAATTCTCTTTGTATAAAATGGTGCAAGGCTGCATCAATGGTTAGGCTCCACCGCCTGGTTGAGTAAGATCTAAGAGCTACTCAAAACGTACACCTTACTTCCATAAATACATGTTGTAGCATCGTATTCCGAATATAACGGCACCCAACACAAGCAGAGCCGTTGCGCCGATAATTTCCCAGACCTGTGTGCTCCAAAAACCCCAGAGACGTCCCGCCAGAAAGGCACCAGCCGATCCGGCAAGAACAATGTAGTCGCGGCTCCCGGATCCCAGAGATGCATTCGCAAAGTTCAACACCGTAAGACCAGCAATTACCGACACGACCATTCTATACAGATTCTGCGACCCGACTCGATGTGACATGGAGATGCTAAGTTCTAGTGAATCTACCGGAATCACGTAAGCAATCCCAACCGAAAGCGCCAGAATTACAGCCAGTACAATCCCACCGCGTTGGTGTTCAATTCCTACCACAAACAGACTAGCAGCAAACAAAGAAAACACCCCGAAACTCAATGAAAAATAGAGCGTTCGAGTCAGCAAGGCCGAATAAGCAGGTGACAGTGACAGGTCCAGCAGGACCAGCTGCAGTGGTTTCATCATGTCCGGTACCAACAGCAGCAAACACAGTAAAAAGAAGAACACCTCAGGGGCTGTAGTCTTGCGAAAATACCTGGAAAGCGATTTCACCATAATTACAGCGAAAACCCCAGTGAAACCAACGACCACGGTCAAGCTGAGAAAAATGCCGGTGTCGGTGTAAGACCCAAAGATGGACGGCGTAGATATAGCGGCGGCATTTGAGAATACGGCTCCCAAGACATCCGCAAATGACTCGATGTGAACCAGAAGGTAGTATACGGTAGCGGCGTATAAGCCGACAAGCAGTATGGCCACTAAAAGACCCAAACGTAGAATATTGTTACGAGCTGCAAGTGTCATATCGGCTTGAGTATAACAGACGAATTAAAGAAAAAACTATAGTAATTTTCCTTTCGTTCGATACTCATAACTGGGAGGCGTTCCATGCACAACAAAAAAGCTTTGCTAGTGCTGCTACTTGTTGGACTTATTCTTGTTGCCGCTGCTCCTGCATTCGCACGGGACGTAGCAACATTTGTGAATCTTGGTTTTTCCGATGACTCTCGCGCATTTATGTTCGGGCTCCACGGAGTGTCGGGTGACAGTGGCAGCCCATATGCCGAGCTTGTGACTGTTGATGTTCCAGAGAATAGTCATGTAAGCGGTGGCGTACACCGAAAAGAATATGCGGTAAGTCCCGGACCGGGCCAAGACGGACATGGTGCTCTCTTGCGTCTTCTGGGTGAGCATCGCAGCTTAATTTCCAGTCAGAAAATCGACCATCTCTCGCAAGGGCGTCTCCTCTACATTCTCCTTAATGGTAATGAGGAGCCACGTGAACGCCTTGAGTTTCGTGACTTCGAGACAGGAAATCGCTTCGTTGTGAAACTTAATCAGGAAAGTAGCGGCTCCCGAGATGAGATTCGCGCACGCTTCCACAT
>JAIVHN010000276.1 GCA_020201015.1 Spirochaeta sp.
CCCTCAATCACTTTCTCAGGTTTTCCGAGTGATCGAGCTTGAGTCATGAAAATTTCTTTCTGTTCGGCAACGTACGCCTCGGGAACCGCTTTGTCGTTCAAATAGCTTGGGCCAAACGCCGCAACATGCAATGCAGTGTCGAACGCAAATTGCCGCACATCGTCATTTGTTAGCAGAGCAGGATCCGAAACAGCTACCTTCACCAGAACCCCAACTGACCCACCGTCGCCATGTACATAGTCTACCACCAGACTATTTGCGTCCACGGTCAAGATGTCACAACGGCGCAACGCCATGTTTTCCTTAATGGTGCTAATGGCATCATTAAGCCATTCGGCAAAACGGCTATCATCGGGTGCTGTACCGTTATCTACAATCTCAACAGCAATTTTGTTGCCGAGCTCAATGAACTGTGTATTACGCGCAACAAAATCCGTCTCGCACGAAAGCTCAAGCAATCCAGCCTGCTTAGAACCGACTCGGGTGAAGATGCGTCCCTCGTTCGTCGCACGGCCACCGCGTTTTGCGGCCGCGGCCAAGCCGAGCTCCTTTAGGTGTTTTTCTGCAGCGGCAAAATCCCCACCGGCCTCGCCCAGTGCCTTCTTGCAGTCCATCATACCCGCACCAGTTTTATCACGCAGCTTCTTTACATCTGCGGCCTTTATCTCCATTAATGGTCCCTCCTGAATATTCTATCTGTCGATTACCAGCAAAGTCCTGCTCGTGCGCCTGTTCTTAGGTGCAACAGGAACCTACTCGTTCCAGACGGGATACTACTCCTCGTAGAGTTTGTCCTCGTCGATACCGGCTTCATCGGCAACTTCATGAGCACGGGTGCCTTTGCTATAGTCCGGCGCTGTCTTGTTTTCGTCTGGCTGATAGTTTGAGTAATCCTCGGCAGTGAAACCTTCTTCTTTCTCTTCTTTTTCTTCTTTTTCTTCTTTTTCTTCTTTTTCGTTGTCTGCTTTTTTGACAGCTTCTTTCTCGGGCTTTTCGGCATCGTCCTTGTCAGCAGCTACAGCAGCTACGTCGGCGACCGGTGCGGTTTCGACATCAGAGATAGGCGTGGACTCGACATTGGGTTTTGCCGTGGCCGTAGCGTCGGACGCGGGAGCGCTCTCTTGTTCTATATCGTCTTCCTGCATGCTCTCAATGACCTCGAGGCCAATTTCGTTGTCGGCTTCGATAACCGCCTTTGAAATGATCTGTGTAAAGAGAGTGATAGCACGAATTGCGTCGTCGTTTCCGGGAATAGGGTAGTCAATGCCTTCAGGATTACAGTTAGTGTCAACAACAGCAACAATGGGAATACCCATGCGTCTTGCCTCGGCAACAGCTATGGCCTCCTTGCGTGTGTCGATAATGAATACGATACCAGGCGGCTCTTTCATTTCCTTGATACCACCCAGGTTACGCTGCATTCGGCTTTTTTCTTTATCTATACGTGCAATTTCTTTTTTGGTAAGGCTTTCATAGGTGCCGTCTACTTCCATTTTTTCAAGCTTTTTTAGGCGGAAAAGACTCTTTCGAATGGTTGTGAAGTTTGTGAGCATACCGCCGAGCCAACGGTTGTTGACGTAAAACATGCCGCAGTGCTGAGCTTCCCGCTCAATAGCTTGTTGTGCTTGTTTCTTCGTTCCAACAAACAAAACCGTCTTGTTTGCCAGAACTGTCTGACGCACAGCGTCGTAGGCAATCTTAATTGCCGTGATCGTCTTCTGGAGATCTATGATATGAATACCATTGCGCTCGGCAAAAATATACGGCTTCATATGGGGATCCCAGCGCTTGGTCTGATGACCAAAATGCACACCTGACTCTAACAGGTTCTTCATTGTGACTACAGCCACGTTCTCCTCCTCATTGTGATCACGTCTCAGTGACCACACCCTTCGCTATTTCTCGTGCGGGACAACCCCGACGGAAGATTATCCGCAACCAGCTGTAACTGAGTAATCTTTCAGTGGCCGATGCGGAATTGATTGGATCGTAGAATAGAGCAGATTCGATGAATAGGCAAGCCCATCACGTTGGGAAATGAACCCTGTAACGAGCTCACGAAGGCCGCGGCCAAGCCTTGAATCTTATAGGCCCCGGCTGCATCAGCCCACTCCGAGAGGGAGAGGTATAACTCGATATCGTCGCTGTTGAGTGGCGCAAAACTTACTTTACTGCGTTCGATCCCGATCTCGCTGAGCATCAACGCCGGGCAGAGCACTGCAAAACCTGTAAGAACGTCGTGGCTTGTACCTTCAAGAAGTGACAAATACTCGCGGGCCTCTTCCTTATCTTGGGGCTTTCCTAACACGCGGCGATTGAGAACAACCACGGTGTCGGCACCAAGAAACCAGTAGCGGGGCCTGGTGTGTGACACCATGCTGAGTCGTTGCTGTGCCGCATGTGCTTTGTCTGCTGCCAGGCGTGTTACGAATGCCTCGGGTGTTTCGTCCAACTGCTGGATTTCAGCAACATGTGTAGGTAGTACAAGATGTGGAATCCTAACCTGACGAAGCAACTCCCTACGACGAGGACTTGCCGAGGCCAGCACTAGACGGTGATCAAAACTGCTCACAGGCGTCTATAAACCAGGAAGCCACCTGGAATTCCCAAAAGTGTGCCGGGATTGATGCGCAGATAAAACTGAATGACGCCGATATCAAAACCCACAGGACCTGCCTGAAGAGACAGACTCAGCCCGGCTCCTTGAACAATTTTCTCAACAAGGTCCCAGCCGAGTGTGCCTACCAGACAGGCGAGTAGCAAGACTTTTACGAGAACTGTACGATTTACTTTGTTTGTTGCCTTCACGCTGTTGGATTGTAACAAGCCCCGGTCTTCTGTCAAGGTGTGACTCACTTGACAGGGGCTACCTGTGTCGCTACTGTTTCACTGCGGTGTGACGGGCTCATACCGAGACTGTTTGCCAGGGCGCGTAGCTCAGTGGATAGAGCATCGGCCTCCGGAGCCGAGGGTCGGGCGTTCGAATCGCCCCGCGCTCATTAATGCACCTTGCCCAGACTTGAACATGCAGACCCGTCGATATGCGAAATGCGCACACAGTTTACAAGCACAACCTGAATAATCGAAGGAGTGCATATGGCAGCAACAGCCAACTCGATACGTGAATACGTTATAAAAATTATTAACGGAATGGCCCTTGGGCTGTTTGCTTCACTCATAATAGGGCTAATTCTTCGGCAGATTGGCGACTATACTGGTTTGACCTTGCTTGTACGTCTGGGTAGCGCTGCGCAGCTAATGATGGGGCCTGCAATTGGCGCTGGTGTTGCTTTTGGAGCCGGGGCTACCGGCCTTGGTATGTTTGCTTCGGTTGTAACCGGGGCTATTGGAGCAGGCACGGTGGTGCAGAATGCTGCCGGTGCCGGTGTTATCATAGGTGAACCGGTCGGAGCCTTAGTTGCTGCTTGGGTAGGGGCTGAAGCGGCAAAATTCATAGCTGGCCGCACGAAACTCGACGTGATTCTGGTACCGGCCGGAGCCATTGTGGTAGGCGGCGCTGCGGGTGTGTTTGTCGGCCCTGGGGTTGCAACGCTTATGACGGCACTTGGTGGTTTCATCAACCTGTTAACCGGTCTCTATCCGTTTCCTATGGGGATATTGGTAGCTGCTACCATGGGCAGTATTCTCACGCTCCCTATTAGCAGTGCGGCTCTGGCTATCTCTCTTGGGCTTGACGGCCTGGCGGCCGGTGCCGCTACAGTCGGGTGTTCAACCCAGATGATAGGCTTTGCGATAATCAGTTTTCGTGATAATGGCGTAGGGGGTTCCCTTTCGCAAGGCATCGGTACTTCAATGCTTCAGTTTCCCAACATCGTTCGCAAGCCTTTAGTGTGG
>JAIVHN010000277.1 GCA_020201015.1 Spirochaeta sp.
TTCCAACTACGGCGATGCTCGGTGATGTCAACCGGGAGGCCAGAAGATGGCACTACCGTTCCAATCTGCACCAGCTGTGGGTCGGTATAGATGGCTTCTATGAGGGGCGGGATGGCGTTGGCGGCGGCGCTGGCACCGCCCGCGGCGTTGGCGGCACCCGCGGTGGGGACTGGCAGCCCCGTAATGGCGGCCGCAACACGCCTGGCCTGGTGCAGCGCGTGGTTCGCGGTGAATGGTGGGCCAGCTGCATCACCACACGCATAAACCCCTGGTAAGCGCGTCCGGCCAGTGGTATCGGTTTGAATGAAGGTGCCAGTTGGGTCCAGCAATGTGCCACGCTCTTCCTCTCCAAGCCCAACAAACCCCAAATCAGCGGCACGGCCGGTTGCAATGAAGGCCATAGAGGCGGTGTGTGCCGAGCCGTCCTCGGTGTGTGCCGTTACCGACCGCGCGGACGACTGGTCCGCGGCTACATCGACCGAGGTCACGCGACTACCAGCAAACAGGCTCACACCGCAATCTTCCAAATGCGACTGGAGCAGCCCCACGTACTCACGGTCAAAGCGTGGGAGTATCTCGCGCGAACTTAGCAGAGTAACCTGAGTCCCAAGACGGGCAAAGGCCTCTGCATACTCAACGCCGGTTATTCCACCACCCACCATGATGAGCGATTCAGGAATATCGGCAAGCATCTTGGTATGACGGGGAGCAATAACCAACTTACCGTCAGGTTTAACGTTGGGGGTAAAAGTCGGCTCGGATCCTGTGGCAAGAACAATGTGATCTGCCTCTATGTCTTGTTCCAGTGTCGGGGCGCCTCCCGAGGTGACCGGCGGATTCTCGGCCGGAGTAAATTGAACATGACCCGGTCTCAACAGCTCAGCAGTTCCCGAAAGCACCGTTACACCGGCAGTTTCAAGCTCTTTATGCGTCCAGGCAACACGGGCAGCAATACCGGCACGTAGTTGCTCGGCCGTGGAGGCGGTTTGCTCCGGGGTCAAGCGCCCCCCCTGCTCCGAAGGTACACGGTGGTGCGCCGCATGAAGCCAGCCTTTACTCGGGAGAAGACTCCCTACCGTAGTACGTCCACCGGGTGGAGTTGTTGTAATGAGCACGGTGGACTTCCCCGCCCGAGCTACGCGTTGTGCAGTCTCAAATCCGGCCGGACCGGAACCTATTACCAGAACTTCGTATTTCATATAGTGAAAGTAATATATTGTGTCTGCCTCGACAAGAGCATACGGCATTTACACTTTTAGTTCCCCGCAGTACCCTCGAGGCATGCGGCTACGGCTTCAAACGACCGATACCACACATACCTCAACCCAGGGCCTGCCTGTGGCAGAGAACCTACTTCAGAGTGAGTTCTGGGCGCGCTTTAAAGCCTTACGAGGACATGAAGTTTTTCGGTTTGCCGTGAACGATGGCAATGAGCGGGCACCCCTCCGTGCCTTAAGCAGACGCCTTGGCCCGGATACCTATGGAGTGTATGTCCCGCACGGCCCTGAAATTGAGCCAGGAATCGGTAGCGAGGGGCAACAACTGGAAGCCCTTGCAGAACAACTGCGCGAGCAGCTTCCTTCGTGGTGCGTGGCGGTGCGGTTTGACCTGCCATGGCGCAGCCCCTACATCGAGCCGGATTATTTTGATGAAGTCGGAGAGTGGCAAGGGCCACCCGCGGCTCGTGTTCGCGAACTCCGGATGAACTTCGGCACCGAGGCTCGCCTTTTACGAAAGGCCCCCACAGACCTTCAACCACCAGATACGGTAATCGTGGATCTCAGCATCTCCGAGCAGCAGCTGCTTACAGCAATGAAGTCCAAGACACGCTATAACATAGGCTTGGCAACACGTCGTGGTGTTCGCGTGCGAGCTGGCCGCGAGCGGGAGTTGGACACCTTTTACCGACTTTACAAAGAGACAGCTTTACGCCAGGGAATTACTGCCGAGGACATACAGTATTTTATCGATCTCTTTTATGCCGCCAAGGATCCTCACGGTGAGCTGGATACCGGAGGAGCCACCCGGCCAGCGCTCTATTTTGCAGAGTACAAACAGAGACCACTTGCCGCCGCTATTGTTCTACATCATTCTACTAAGGCCTACTATCTCTACGGTGGCAGCAGTTCGGAAGACCGCCAGCTCATGCCAAGTCATCTGCTACAGTGGCAGGCAATGCGCGCAGCCCGCAACGCGGGGTGCCGGAGTTACGACCTTTTTGGACTACCACCAAACAGCGCGTCCCACCACCCAATGCATGGCCTATACCAGTTCAAGCTTGGATTTCCAGGACGAATGGAGCATTATAGAGGTTGCTGGGACTATCCGTTTCAGCCGGATCGCTATGACTTTACAAGTGCCGTGACTGGCGTAGAGTCAAACTCATACCACCAATAAAGAGAAGGAAAAAATACATGATACCACTTAAAGACTATCAGAGATCTAAGACCTTCCCGGTGTTTAACACTTTGTTTATTCTCCTAAATACCGGCGTGTTCATGTACTTAGTTTTCCTACCCGGGCCGGATTCAATGCAGTTCACCCTCACCTATGCCTTTACCCCCGAACGGTTTCTATCGTCTCCACTTTCGGAATGGCGCACCCTGTTCACCGCGCTGTTTCTCCATGGCGGCTTCATCCACTTCTTCGGCAATATGCTGTTTTTGTTCATATTTGGGGACAATGTTGAGGATGCCTTAGGGCACTTCCGCTATTTGTTCTTCTACATTGGTGCCGGTGTCTTTGCTGGCATTGCACAAGGCTTACTTGCCGCCTCACTTGCCACACCGAACATCGGTGCTTCGGGCTCTATTGCTGCAGTTCTCGGCGCCTACATCGTGCTGTATCCCACGGCCCGGGTGCTAACACTTGTTCCAATTGGTTTTTTCCTCATGAGTGCCAAACTACCCGCCTTTGTATTTCTGGGCGTCTGGGCCTTACTCCAGTTTTTCTCAGGGTTTTTGACGGTAACCGGGGGTGCCTTTGATAATGTTGGCTACTTTGCTCACATCGGCGGATTCGTTTTTGGATTGTTGGTTGCCGCTGTAGGCAGGACCAAATATTTGGAAAAGTTCCGTAGGCAGCGGCGAGTCTTCTACGGCAACTACTCCTGAGGGCTTGGGACCGTACGAGCGGAAAGGTCCACAGAGTTACGTGGAGCTGGCACCGATGAGGTTCGCGCGGACTCCCAGCGACGGTACAACTCAAGATAATCTATGAGCAGGTCATGCTCTGCCGCACTTTCGCCACGAGCGTTGGGCCGAGCAAAACACCGCAGGCGCCTAATTCGCAGATCGGCATCGGGAAGTTTTCGTTCACACACACGCTCTATCAATCTGGTAATTCCTACCGGCCCGGTCGGCCCCGTAGGCAGCATGAGTGACAGGCCGTCCTCGGTCATTTTGCAAGACGAGACCTCCCGGCACTCTGCAAGCTTAAGCTTTAGTGCCTCAAGGTCCTCACGTACTTTACGCGGACGCTGCGCCAGCGATGAACCGCTAGCGTAGATCAAGTACTCCGCTCCGCCGTACGCCGCACCAAGCGACGGTGCCTTTTTCCGCTCCGGACGTGAGCCAGCAATGGTGAGGCATTGCAGCACTCGAATTCCCTCCGGAAGCACCTGGTTGAGTGCCTCCACAGCATTATGTGCAGGCGCCTCGAGCAACTCAATACTTGCAATTTCTTCGGTAGACTCAACCCCAATGGACAAGGGCTGGGCAAACTCCATTCGGGCATGCTGGCTGTAACCTTCGCTCATTCGCAGCGATAGCCCGGCCCGGATAGCTCCTCTCTCAAGTGCGCGCACAACCGAGAGATGCGGCAAAAAGACTGCCCGGGATCGTGCATGTCGATATCTTGAACAGGCAGGTCTTCAATAATTTCAGGCGTGGTAGGTGTGGCGGACAAGAGGTCCACAACCCGCGTTCCCCGATTGCAAATTCCGCAATGATCACGACACTGGGGAGCACACCGCTCGGTAAGCTCACCGGCACGTGATCGCCGATACTCTTTGCGCAGATACTCTTTTGAAACACCACTTTCAATTGTGTCCCATGGAAGTGCCGAGTCAAGATCTCTACCCGATAACGTTTCGCCAACCACGTCCCAGCTGGCGTCGGCAAAGACCCCACGCCATAACTCACGCGCTGCCTGGTCATCCCATGCGTCCATCCGTGCGCCCCGCCGGAAGGCCTCAATCACGAGCTCACCCGAGCGCTCATCCCCGCGGGTAATAACTCCCTCCAGCAATGAAAGGAAGGGCGAGTTCCAGCTTACCTTAATCGACCGACCCTTGAGGCCGCGACGAATCTCGTATAAACACTCAAGCGCTCGATCTTCGGGCAACTGAGGAGCCCATTGAAAGGGCGTATGCGGTTTAGGGACAAAGGTGTTCACGGTAAGATTGATATTGATGCCGACCTCGGCCTGCACCGAAGACACAAAATCAACTATAGCACGGGCCTCGTGGAGGGCAGTCTCCCCAACATCAAGCGACTCATGACCTTCCTGAGTCTCTACCGGGAGCCCAATCATGAAGTAGAACTTTGCCACTCGCCAACCAAGACGTTTGGCTTCACGCAGAATCTCAACGCAGTTTTGGCGTGAGACTTGCTTGTTCAAAACTAACTGCCCCCACTCGGTAGGGGTTTCAACCGCAAAGGTCAAGCCGGACTTCTTGACCGTGGCCAACCCGCCAATAATCGGCAGGGTGAACGAACTCACCCGCAAGGAAGGAAGCGCAAAAGAGACCCCACGCCCGGCAAAGTGTGCGTTCAGTTCGTTTACCAGCCTGCCTATCTCGGAGTAGTCGCCGGAACTCAAAGAGGAAAGCGTAATGTCGCGATACCCGTAGGTATCTACCAGAAACTCGGCCTCTTCAATAATTGCCGCTACCGGCTTCATTCGGTATGGCTTATAGAAGACTCCGGCGTGGCAAAAGCGGCAGCCATGTGGGCAGCCGCGCATTATTTCTATTGTGCCGTGATCCTGCACCGCCTTGACACCGGCCACGGGAAAACGCACCCGCACACGGTCCTTGGAGAAGCCGTTCCAGATAGCCCGCCGAGTCGGCACAGATTTTCCGCTATACCACACGTGCGGGTTCTCCTGCAGCACCTCGAGCAGTTTCGCGCGGCCTTGGCCAGCCTTGCGCCGCTCCGCTATCTCGGAGGCAAGCTGCGGAAACAGGCCCTCGGCCTCGCCAATAAAGACCGCGTCGATAAAGGCGCCAAAGGGCACCGGGTTAGAAATGCCCGGACCTCCGGCAATAACCAGC
>JAIVHN010000108.1 GCA_020201015.1 Spirochaeta sp.
CACTAATGCTCGGTTCGTAGATACAAAGTACGCGGCCGGTGCCGACTGTGATGCGGTATTTTCGGCACTTCCTCACCTTGAGTCGGCTAAGATATGTGAGCCCTTTTTTGGGCACAGTGTAGTACTTGATCTCTCAGCAGATCTCCGCATACAAGATCCGGCGCGTTTTGAGGCGTCATACGCGACGGCACCTCCGCGACCGGATCTCCTTGATACCGCGGTATACGGACTCTCGGAGATTTACCATGAGCAGATCAAGTCTGCCGACATTATCGCGGTTCCCGGCTGCTACCCAACAGCTACACTGTTGCCTCTGATTCCTCCTGCGGCTGCAGGACTTGTGCGGGGTACCGCCGTGGTCAACGCACTATCAGGAATTTCCGGTGCTGGCCGAAAAGCCAAAACAGAGCTCCTGTACGTCGAACGCACCGAGAACCTTGCGCCGTATCTGCCTGGAGCAACACACCGCCATTGGGGCGAAATCAAACAAGGTCTTGACCGCAGCGGCACCGAACTTGATTTAGTGTTCACACCGCACATGGTACCTCTCAAGCAAGGAATGCTTATTACAACGGTGATTGATCTCAGTCCAGGTTCGTCCGCAGATGCCGTACGAAACATCCTGGAGCAAACGTATGCCGGAAGCCCGTGTGTACAGCTACTCAGCCACAGATTGCCGGAAACGCGCATGGTGCGGGGGACCAATCGGTGTGTAATTGCACTGCAGGAGGATCGTGGCAGGCTCATGCTCTTTTCAGCCATTGATAATCTGATGAAAGGGGCTGCCGGGCAGGCGGTACAGAACATGAACATTCGCTTTGGCTTTCCCGAAACATGCGGATTACCACTATCCGGCGATGTATGAGACACCTTCGACCAGGCACCCCGCATGCACATCTATATAACACGAGAGTAGCATAGATGAGTTCACAGAATACGAACCCACAGAATACGGTCGTAGTAAAAATTGGCGGTCGTGCCGTCGAGACCGAGCTTATCAGAGACCTAACTCACGAGATTGCCGAACTGGCGCCGCATGTCCGGCTGATCGTCGTTCACGGTGGCGGCGCGGAGGTCACGCGGGTATCTGAACTCTTCGGTATTGAGGCACGTTTCGAGGCTGGAATCCGCATGACAAGCAACCTGGAAATGCAGGTCGTCGACATGATTCTTGCTGGCAAGATGAACAAAGCATTGGTGCGGATGCTCCTGAGGAGTGGGGCGCGTCCGGTTGGCTTCTGCGGGGCAGATGCGGCCACCGTTGTTGGAATACCTGTAACCGACTCAACCGGACAAACAACCGCAACCGGCAGAATTGAGAGAATTGAAACAGGACTCATTAATCTCTTGCTCGAATCGGGCTACCTCCCGGTGATTGCGTCAAGCGCGACTACCAGTGAGGGTTTGCCGCTGAATATCAACGCAGACGACGTGGCTTTTGCGGTGGCGGGTGCGATACAGGCCAACCACTTAGTGTTTCTTTCCGATATTCCTGGTATTCTCAAGCAAGAGCAAGTACTCCGAACCGTAACACCACTCGATATTGAGCGTGAGATTCAAACCGGCGTCATTGCTGGCGGGATGATTCCTAAGACACGGTCTGCCGAGGCAGCACTTGCAGCGGGTGTCGGTTCAGTGGTCATTGGTTGCTACTCGATCACAGGAGACCTTAACCGCCTATTGGGAAATGAAATCGGCACTCGTATCAGCACGTAAGCCGATCAATTGTTCGACCATACATAACATGGTTCCCACGCGAACGGAACCACACATTTTTTTGAGGAGACATATTATGAGCGGCACATCAATCAAGAAAATCGTACTCGCCTATTCGGGCGGGCTGGATACCTCCATTATTATTCCCTGGCTCAAGGAGAACTACGACGGGGCGGAAATAATCGGGGTTTGCACAAATGTCGGACAGGATGAAGACTGGGAAGCAATGGAAGAAAAAGCGCTAGCCTCCGGTGCCTCCAAACTACATATACTGGATGTACGCGAGGAGTTTGCCCGTGACTTCCTCTGGCCGATGCTACGCGCCGGGGCGGTTTACGAAACCAAGTATCTGCTCGGCACCTCTATTGCTCGCCCGCTACAGGCCAAACATCAGGTTGAGGTAGCCCTTAAAGAAGGCGCCGACGCAGTTGCGCACGGCTGTACCGGCAAGGGTAACGACCAGGTGCGGTTTGAACTGACCTACAAGGCCCTTGCTCCACATCTAGAGGTTATTGCGCCTTGGAGACTCTGGGATATCCGTTCCCGCTCAGCAGCTATTGAGTATGCGCACAAAAACAACATCCCCATCGGCGATATCTCGGAAGAGAATATCTACAGCCGAGACTGGAATATCTGGCACATGAGTCACGAAGGCGGGGAACTTGAGAACACCTGGAACCGCCCCAAGAAGGACATGTACCTGCTAACCCGCGACCCCAAGGACGCGCCGGATAAAGAGACCGAGGTGGAAATTGAGTTTGAACAGGGCTTCCCGGTTGCGCTGGACGGCGAGAAGTTGAAACCGCTGGAGATCTTGAGCCGCCTAAACGTCATTGGTGGTGAGAACGGTGTAGGTCGCACCGACCTGGTTGAGACGCGCCTTGTTGGTATGAAGAGCCGTGGCGTGTACGAAACTCCGGCAGGAACCATTTTGTACGCCGCGCTCCGAGAGTTGGAGATGATAACCTTGGACTTCGACACTTTGAGCATGAAGAATCAGCTGGCCTTGAAGTACGCCGAACTTGTATATGCCGGAAAATGGTTTACCCTCTTCCGTGAGTCCATGGACGCATATATGGCTAAGGCCGGGCAGTATGTAACAGGCAAAGTAAGAATGGTGCTTTACAAAGGTAACCTGAGTGTTGGCGGGCGCACGAGCCCATATTCATTGTATATTGAAGATCTCGCCTCGTTTGGTGAAAGTTCCTACGATCATGCCGACGCCACCGGTTTTATCAACCTGTACGGTTTATCTACCGGAGTGGCGGCTATCGTACACCAAAAAGCACCGGGTAAGGGCGGCCCAGCCGATGAAATGCGCGCAATGGCCGGATTTCATGAGAAATAGACCACTACAACTCAGCCGGAGGACGAAATGCCAAAGTATCAGAACCTGAACACATGCAAAACCTATCTTGAACTGCTGAGCCTACCAAAGCTTGAGATATCTCAAGCCTTAGCAGAGAACGGACCTGACCGCATTAAGCGCTTTGAAGTCCCAATTGGCGCCGGACTGCAGTACAACTATGCAGCAAAGGCGGTTGGCGAGGCCGTACTCACAAAACTTGAAGAGCTCGCAGAGGAGCAGGAACTCATTCCAAAGTACCAGGCACTGCTCAATGGTGAGACTATGAATACCGGCGAAAAACGCATGGTCCTGCACCACCTTGCTCGGGGCCGCCTTGGGGATGATGTCCGCTCCGAAGACAGGTCCCTCTCGGAGTTCTACCGGCAGCAAAATGAACGAGTGAGTGCATTTGCCGCGGCGGTCCAGTCCGGCAGAATTCTGGGCTCAACCGGCAAACGTTTTGACACTGTCGTCCAAATAGGTATTGGCGGCTCCGATCTAGGCCCCCGTGCCTTGTATATCGCGCTGGAAAACTGGGTGCGTGCTGGCGGCAACTCACCCAAAATGAAAGCTGAGTTTATTTCAAATGTGGACCCGGACGACGCTGCAGCAGTCATGCAGCGCGTAGACCCGGAAACGACGTTATTCGTGCTGGTCTCCAAAAGCGGCACCACTCAGGAAACCCTGACCAACGAAGAGTTTGTGGTAAAGAAGCTGGCATCGGGACACCGCGCATTGCCAGCACCGCGGAAACACATGGTGG
>JAIVHN010000109.1 GCA_020201015.1 Spirochaeta sp.
GCCGACACCTGGGACGAGCCGGGGAGTAAACTCGCCCGAGAGTCCGGTGCCGAGTCCGGGGGCGACAGCGCGTTCTGCCCCCTGCCGGTTATGGGCTTGCTTTCGGACGAACCAGTGGCGGTGGTAGCGCGGAGTTTGGCCCAGGTGGAGCATGCGCTGCGTGCGCGTGGAGTGCGGCATGAACGTCCGTTCTTGTTGTTCTCACTCCTGAGTCTGAGCGTGAGTCCACTTGCAAAGTTCTCCGACCGCGGAATTGTAGATACCGAACGCCGACGGGTGCTAAGCACGGTTCTGGGCCCTGGCGAGGAGACATCGACATGAATGTTAATGCAAGCCCAAACAACGAACGGCTGCGCATCATGTTTGTGGAGCTGTGCCGCATACCAAGTCCCAGTGGCAACGAACAACCGGTGGCGGAATATATTCGCACGCGGCTGTCGGCCGCCGGTGTTCCGGTCTCCGAAGACGAGGCGGGTGGGGCTCTGGGCGGCAGTTGTGGCAATCTGCATCTGCGGCTTGAACCAACCGGTGAGGCTGCGGCCGAGCCGCTTTTTCTGGCAGCGCACATGGACACCGTCCCCCCGGATCCAGACCCAGACCCAGACTCGGAGACGGGTGTGGTACCGCTGCTGCTTGACGGTGACCGCGTGCACACCGCCGGCCGAAGCGTTTTGGGTGGTGACGACAAGCTTGGCATTGCGGCCGCCCTTGAGCTCATTCTCAGCATTTCCGAAGACGGCCAAAGCTTGCCCCGGAGTCTTGATGTAGTGTTCACCGTTCAGGAAGAACGCGGAGCCAAGGGTGCCAGCTACTTTGATGCAAGCCAGCTTAGAGCGGTGCAGGGCTATGTGCTGGATGGCGAGGGCCCGGTGGGCAGCGCCATTACCAAGGCGCCTACCAAGTATCGTTACTCCATTGATGTACGCGGGCGGCGCAGCCACGCCGCGGTTGATCCGGACGCAGGCCGCAACGCCGTGGCCGCCGCCGGCGACATTGCCGCTCGCATGCCGCTTGGAAGGCCTTCACAGAACAGCACGGCCAACGTCGGCTCTATTAGCGGCGGCGGCCCCAGCAACATTGTGCCGGACACTGCGCAGCTTGTGGGTGAGATCCGGAGCTTTGACCCGGCCGAGATTGGGTGCCTGCAAGATCAGATACAATCTGTTGCGGAGGAAGTTGCCGTAGCCCGTGAGGTGAGCGCCAAGGTGACCTGGGAGCACTTGTACGACGCGTATCAGATTGCAGCGGATGAAGCCTGTCTGCGGCTGTTTTCCGAACACTGCCGGAACTCCGGCAACGAGCCGAGGCTCATGTCCTCACTTGGCGGTGGGGACGCCAACGCCTTTAACAACAAGGGGCTACGGAGCATCGTGTACGGTCTTGGTATGCATAACATTCACAGTCGGGACGAGTATGCGTTGTTCAGTGAGCTTGAGGCTGCGACCGAGTTGCTCTTCCACATAGTGTTCGGCATGTAATTCTACATGTGAGGCAGCCGAGAAAGCGTGGGCGCCCGACGCCGACTCTGTTCGGTCCCGACTCTTGACGGCGTAGCCAATAAGGTTTAACAATTAAGCATGTGTTTAATTGTTAGGTGAGGATAGCATAAGGGGGACATCGTGACTCAATCTTCTGTTGTACAATCGGGCTCCGCACGGAAACGAGGTCGCACAGATACGAGCAAAGCGGCAACTACCGCTTTGGCAACTCCAGCCTCGGCGGCCGACCTGTGCGGTGTGTACTCACTGAGTTGTACCGGGAGCGAGAACGAGCTCCGTGCAAAGATTGCGGAGGCCGACGGGGTTTCCGAACTCTTCAGAGTGCTTGCCGACGCGACACGTACCCGCATCTTGTATCTGCTCTCGGAGCAAGAACTGTGTGTCTGTGATCTTGCGCATCTTCTTTTTATGACGCCCCCTGCGGTTTCGCATCATCTCCGGCTTTTACGGGTGACTCGGTTGGTTCGCAGTAGACGAGAGGGAAAGCAGGTCTTCTACACGTTGGATGACGAACACGTACTTACGCTTATTCGCACGGCCCAAGAACACTACCAAGAAGACCACAGCACAGAAGAACAGTACAGAGCAGACCATAAATAGGCGGAGGGTTAAGCCCATGGATAGTACAGACAGTTGCGGGTGTGGCCATTGCAGCGCGGCGACTGCCCCCATTCTTCCGGCCGGTCGGCAGAGTTCCGAGCCTAAGACTGCCGAACAGGCCGCATCAGTCCTCAAAGAGAACCTCCCGAGACTCGCACGAATTGGGCTCGCCGTCACCTTGCTTGTGCTTGGCATGTTTGGTCCGGGGCGTATTGCTGGCTTTCCGGCCCCCGGCTCCCCGGTTCTTGTTGGAGTTTTTTTGCTTGCCTACCTGCTGGTTGGTTGGCCGGTCGTATCCAGTGCGGTGCGCAACATAATCCGGGGCCGCGTCTTTGACGAGATGTTTCTCATGACCCTGGCCACGGCCGGTGCCTTTGCTATAGGGGAGTATCCAGAGGCCGTTGCGGTCATGCTGTTCTATTCTGTTGGAGAGTACTTTCAGGATCTTGCTGTAGGACGGTCTCGACGCAGCATTGCCTCCCTTATGGATCTGCGTCCCGAGACGGTGCGGGTGATTAACCCGGAAAGCTCTGCGGCGGTTTCAACCGCTCCGGAAGCTGTGGATGTTGGCGCCCTGATTGAGGTCTATCCCGGTGAGCGTGTTCCACTTGACGGCATAATCACCGAGGGTGAGTCCGGAATGAATACATCGGCCTTGACCGGTGAGTCCATGCCTCAGAGTGTGGGGCCGGGTGACGAAGTCAGCGCCGGGTACCTGAACGAGAGCGGGCGGGTTCGCATCCGCGTTACCCGGCCTTTTGGTGAGTCCGCTATCTCGCGCATCCTTGAGCTGGTACAGAACGCAGCAGCCCGTAAGGCGCCAACCGAGCGCATGATCACCCGGTTTGCTCGAGTCTACACGCCCATTGTCGTGGGCATTGCTGCCGCGGTGGCGGTACTGCCGCCGCTACTCATTCCGGGGGCGATGTTTTCGGACTGGATCTACCGGGCCTTGGTGGTGCTGGTTATCTCTTGTCCCTGTGCCTTGGTAGTTTCTATTCCCCTCAGTTACTTTGCAGGCATTGGTGGTGCCTCCCGGAACAGGGTGCTGGTCAAAGGCGCCAACTACTTAGATGCCCTCAACGATGTGCATACCGTCGTCTTTGACAAGACTGGAACCCTTACCCGCGGAGCCTTTGCTGTGAGTGAGCTTGTACCGCGAGGAGATGTCTCGGCGGATGAGCTGCTGCGGCTTGCGGCGCATGCCGAGTCAGTCTCTACACATCCTATTGCACGGTCCGTTCAGGATGCCTACCGGGCTACCGGAAAAGAGGTTGACGGGACAGCGCTGGGGGCGGTCGCAGAGGAGCGGGGCTTTGGTGTAACGGCGCAGGTAGGCGGCCACAGTGTGCTTGCCGGGAGCCACCGCATGATGCACCGTGAAGAGATAGAACATGGCGATTGTGACGTGGTGGGCACCACGGTGTACGTAGCAGTTGACGGAAACTATGCCGGCTACATTGTTGTGGCCGATCAGCTCAAACCTGAGGCGGTAGCGGCAGTGACGCAACTGCGCGCCATGGGCGTCGAGCGAATTGCTATGCTCACCGGCGACAACCGCCACATTGCGGATGATGTAGCCTCGCGCTTGGGAATACGTGAAGTTCACAGCGAGTTGCTTCCGGAGGACAAGGTGCGGTTGCTGGAGCGTTTGCAGAATGAACTGCCGACTGGGCGCAAGCTCGCATTTGTGGGCGATGGTATCAACGATGCCCCGGTACTCACTGGTCAAGCAGAACATATGGTTCACCCTGCTTGCTAAAGCAGTGTTCATAAGCCTTGGTGCGGCGGGCATTGCTGGCATGTGGCTGGCCGTGATTGGAGACATGGGTGTGGCCCTTGTGGCGGTGCTTAACTCCACCAAGGCCCTGCGGCCACCCAACGGCGCGTAGAATTGCCGAACGGCTCTGTATTCGGTATGTTGAATATAAGTGAGGATATATGATGAACAGCAGTGAATTTCAGCAAGGCTACGATATCGCTACCTACGTGAGTAATCTCCGCAACTACAGATCATTAGTGAAAAAGCTTATGGAGACCGCCCAGGTTAAAGCCGACCACATCTCATCTCTGCGTGACGCAGTTGGCGGGTATGAGCAACCGGTGCTGGCTACCATTATGACCGAGGACTGGTGCGGTGACTCTGCGTGTAACCTGCCGATCCTGGCCCCGCTTTTTGAAGGTGCCGGGATTGAGTTCCGCGTTTTTCGTGGTTCTGAGAAAGAAGACCTGAAGGCGATGTACGAGAACGACGGTGACGACCACATTCCGGCGGTGTCTCTTTGGGACGGTGCAGGCAAGGAACTCGGGCGCTGGATCGAAGCACCGCAGGCGATGCAAGAACAGAAGGAAACCTGGAAGGCCGCGCACCCGGATTTTGAGAAGCTCTACCTGCGGCAGAAGGACGGCGACAAAGAGGCGGCCAAGGAGTTTGGATCGTTGTACCGTCAGTTCCTTGAGGAAATGGCTGGCTGGTACCAAGAAGGATTGTGGAACGAGACCACACGTGAGATTGCACAACTCCCGGGCTCGCGGTAAGCACCATGCTCTTGCCGGGCTGCCCGCCGGGCCGTTTTAGTAAGCGCCATCCGCCTTACAGCGCCTCCGCTCCGGAAATCACTTCCCGTAGGTAGTAGTAGCTATCCTTCGGAATACGTCGCTGGTTGATGTAGTCGGCATACACAACACCAAACCGCTTGGTGTACCCGAGAGACCATTCAAAGTTGTCTATAAGACTCCAGACAAAGTAGCCACGTAGGTCTATGCCTTCTTGGATTGCATCCAGGGCTACCGCGAAATGGTCTCGTAGGTACTGCACGCGTCGCGGATCATGACATCGCGTGCCGTCGTGGGTCAGCTCATCCGGCATGGCGCATCCGTTCTCGGTAATATAGAGCGGATATCGTCCACCTATGTGATTCCAGATCCAGTGGAGGTGTCGCGACAAGCCACGCGGTGTAATTGGCCATCCCATATCGGTGGTCTCATGGTAACTATCGACCATGCTGAAGCCCTCCGGTTGCTCAGGATCGGCTGCCGCTACCGGTTCAAAGTAGAAGTTGAGCCCCAAGAAATCTACCGGAGTGGCGATAATTTCCATGTCTCCTTCCAGAACCGGTGGTGGAGTTGCCTCGGGGTACGCGGCGAAGTGGCGCTCAGGGTAGGGCAGACCCAGCATTGGATCTAAAAAAAAGCGTGTGCGCATATCCGCGCCTCTATCTGCGGCCTCAACATCTTTGGGGTGAAGCGTAGCTGGCCGGGGTATCTCAAGATTATGCGTGACGCCAATTGGTGAAGCTGCGCGCCCGCCAGCACCAGCCTCGCCGGAGCCCCCGGTTAAAGATCTGTATGCTTGTACCGCTAAGCCGTGCCCCAGCATGAGGTGGTGCCCGGCGGCCCATCCTTCACTCTTGCTCGTGTGCCCGGGGGCATGCTCGCCAATATCGTACCCCAACACCGCGCTGCACCATGGTTCGTTAAGCGTGCTCCACATATCTACGTGGTCTGCCAACTCTGCAAAACAGGCGGCGGCGTAGTCCGCAAAACGGTAGGCAGTATCGCGCTGTGGCCAACCTCCGGCATCTTCTAACGCTTGAGGTAGATCCCAGTGATAGAGAGTGGCGGCGCTTTTTATTCCTTGCCGGTGAAGCTCATCGCTC
>JAIVHN010000278.1 GCA_020201015.1 Spirochaeta sp.
AAACGTCCACCGGGCTTGAGTACCCGAAAGCTCTCGCGGAAGGCAGCCGCTTTGTTAGGAACAAGATTCAACACACAGTTGCTGAGAAGGCAGTCGGCAACCTCGTCCTCAATCGGCATGTTTTCAATCTCGCCCAGCACAAACTCCACGTTGGCGGCGCCCCGGCGCACAGCAAGCTCTCGCGCGCGTTCGACCATTTCTGGAGTCATGTCTAGGCCAATGACACGGCCCTCGGTGCCGACCTCAGCAGCTGCTACAAAAGCGTCGTTACCCGCTCCGGAACCAAGATCTATAACGGTTTCACCGGTCTGCAAGTCTGCGTAACGGGTGGGCAGCCCACAACCAAGCCCCAGGTCGGCGTCAGGCTCGTAGCCTTTCAATGGCGAGTAGAGTTCGGTAATCATTGAGAAGGTCTCTTCCGAGGCTGCACCTGCACCTGCACCTGCACCAGTGCGACTTTCCGTAGGGCCACAACACGAACCGAGCCCGGTCACTATTCCACCGTAGCGCGCGCGAACCGTCTCCTTTATACGACCATCCCCGCCGTCTGCTTGTGCAAATTCTTCCGTAAACTCAGTCATTTCTCCCCTCCTATAAAATTGTGAGTCTGAATCCGTACTGTCGGCTCGCTACAACACACTCCGGAGAACAGTGCTCCGAACTCCGCAGACACAGTAGTGAGCGCAGCGTAATCTATGCAGTAGCAGGTTGCTGGACCTTCCACCTCGCCACGAATGAGCCCGGCCTGCCGCAGTTCACGCAGGTGCTGCGAGACGGTAGCCTGCGAGAGCGGCAGCTCATGTACCAAGGTCCCGGTAAAACAGCGCCCGTACTCGGCCAAAAGCCGGAGAATGCGCACTCGTGCCGGATGGGACAGGGCCTTAGCTATACGAGCTATGCCACGGTCGGCTTCGCCAAACTGCGCACTCTTGTTTTGCACTTCGTCTCCTCGATTGTCTAATCGTATAATTACGATATACGATTAAACAAAAAGCGTCAAGCTGCCCTGGTTTCGCTGGGTTCTCCTCGTTATAGTAAGGAAATAAGAGTCGTGCTTTGTAGGTAGGAGACGGGCCCACGTGTTAGAGGTTCAAGCCATTCACAGACACTACGCCGAATTTGACCTGAACGTGAGCTTTGAGGTCCAGGATGGCGAGATCCTCACCTTGCTCGGCGCAAGCGGCAGCGGCAAAACAACCAGCCTGCGAATTGTTGCCGGTTTCGAGCATGCCGAGTCGGGCCGCATCCTGGTGGACGGCAAGGACATTCAAGGCGTACCTGCCCAGCAGCGAAACATCGGCTACGTCTTCCAGGACTACACCCTATTTCCCCACCTGAACGTTGCGGAGAACATCGCGTACGGGCTTCGGGCACGCCACACACCTTCGAGCATGCGAACTCGGCGAGTGGCGGAGTTGTTGGAACTTGTAGGGTTGGACGATTTCGGGTCGCGTGCTGTGCAAACACTATCCGGCGGCGAACAACAACGAGTAGCAGTAGCTCGTGCATTGGCCTGCGAACCCCGAGCGCTGCTGTTAGATGAACCCTTCTCAGCAATTGACACCGAACGGCGTGAAGAGCTTCGGCGACAGCTCGTAAAGCTGCAACGCAGACTCGGTATTCCCATGATCTTTGTCACTCACAGCCGCAGTGAGGCGCTCTACATCTCAGACAGAATCGTTGTACTCCGGAATGGAACCGTAGTTGACTCCGGAACACCGGAACAGCTCTACGAACGGCCGCGCTGCGAATACTCTGCCCGCTTCATAGGACGAGCAAATATTCTCAAAGGTGAAGATATCGGCGCACGCAATGGAGCCACCTATCTTATTCGCCCTGAGCATCTGCGTCTGCGTGATACCGGCTCAACCAAAGGCGGGCTGGTACTTGAAGCTACATCGCGCGAGTCGGCCTACTACGGGTCTGAGCGCGAGCACCTTGTTGAGACTGCTATCGGCAACCTTTCGCTGGTCAGCCCCGGCGTGCGGACGCTACCGCAGCATTTTCAAGTTGAGCTACCGCACGAATTCTTGGTGGAACTTGCTGAGTAACAACCGCAAAGAGGTAAGCGCGTGATTACTACACCGTCCAAAGCTCCTTGGCCCACTATCGCCCGACTCCGCCTCGCCACATATGCACTGCTGCTTAGTTTGTTGTGCGTACTCGGCGCGGCAGTTCTCGTCGACGGCGTAGCACCGGGGCTGCGTGCAGCGCTATTTGTTGCAGCATGCTGTGTCGCCGTTGCGCTGCTCCTTGTTGGTTCTGTAGCGCGACGCTCGTCGCAGCCAGAGCAAACCGAAACCGGAGTTTTGGAGCACTCACCGGAGCAGCTTCAGCTTGCAATTGAAAGCATGCAGGTAGGAGTCTGGGACTTTGATATTGTAGGCAACACACTGCACTGGGATCGGCGGATGTATGAGTTAGTCGGCATGGACCCGAGCCAGACCGAACCCTCGTTTGATGTTTGGCGACGCTGCATTTTGCCCCGGGAGTACCTGGATTCCGCCGGGGCAATGGGCTCGTTCTATCAGGAATTTCCGCTTATACATCCTGACGGACAGCTCAAGTACCTTGCCGGTTCGGCACTCGTGCTACGCGACTCAGAGGAGCATCCGGTCCGCATTGTCGGAATAAATTACGATATAACCGAGCGCCGCCTGGCCGAGGAAGAACTTGAAGCGGCGCTGGTGAGGGCCGAAGGTCTGGCCCACGAGGCCGAACTTGCAGCCAAGGCAAAAAGTGAGTTCCTTGCCAACATGAGTCACGAGATTCGCACCCCCATAAACGGAGTAATTGGCTTAGCCGGAGTCCTCCTTGATACGAATCTTAATGACTCGCAGCGGATGTATGCTGAGATCATTCGGCAGGGCGCCGATACCCTTCTCTTTCTTATCAACGATATTCTCGACTTTTCCAAACTTGAAGCCGAAAAACTTCAGTTAGAGGAGGTAGAGTTCTCACCCCGCCAAGTTATTGAGGATGTCGGAGATGCATTGGCGCTCCTTGCCGGACAGAAGGGCTTAGAGCTTGCCGCGTATGCCACGAAAGAGACACCGGCCATTGTGCGGGGAGATCCGGGACGGCTACATCAGATACTACTCAACATAGCTGGCAATGCGGTGAAGTTTACGGATGCGGGGAGCATCGAGCTCCGACTCAGTGCGGATGCGGAATCCCCTAACCGCTTGGTGTTTGAGGTTATTGATACCGGCATCGGCATGGCCGCGGACACAATACAAGGTCTCTTTGATCCGTTTGTGCAGGTCGATGGTTCTGCGACCCGGTCGCATGGGGGTACAGGGCTTGGCCTAAGTATATCGCGCCGCTTAGTGAGAATGATGGGGGGTGAAATTACGGTTGAAAGTGAGCTGGGTCGCGGTTCTTGCTTTAGCTTTAGCCTTCTGCTGCCTTGGCAGGACGGGGGGCATCATGGCGGTGCCCTTGAGTTGGTGCAGCCACAAGCGGAGCCGCAAGGCAAAACGGAGCTTAACCTTAGTCCATTTAAGATCGGAGTAGTGAGCCCAGTGGAGTCAAACCGGCGTGCGCTGTCGGCCATGCTTGAGGAGCTCGGCATTGTCGCGACAACTGTTGTCGATATAGACGAACTGCGGTTACCCACAAACTACGATATTCTCATCGTGGATGTTGCCCCACGGGGGAGTGCCGAACCTAACTCCGACACCCCTCAGTTACTGGATCTTCTGCGAGCGGCCTATCCGGCTCTTGGCCTTTCCGAAACGCCGCCCTGGGGCTTGGTCAAAACAGTTGCGCACCTTCCATTCGGAACATT
>JAIVHN010000110.1:0-3777 GCA_020201015.1 Spirochaeta sp.
CGGTAGTGGGGTGTTGCGTGTTTTTCGTGCGCCGGTCCCCGACGACATGTTGGCAGTAATTAGCGAACTACGTACCCGGCACCTGCAAGCTACCGAGACATAATTCTGCACCAGACCCGCACCAAGTAAACCGATGAGGCGACGGGCACCAGCTAATACCTAAAGCACACCACCGTCTGAGGGGTCGGTAAGATCAATGTTTAGCGTAAGCTCCGCCTCGATTGTGCTTGGAGGACCATGCAAGGGAAACAGAAGCGTAGTGGGCGACAGCATGCTGAACTGTTTTCGCAGCGCCTCGGCAAGTAACATGCGTTCTATCTGCGTTCCGTTTTCCGCTACGATACCGGCACTCATTGCGGGCCCACAAAAGAGGAAGGACGACACTGAAAACATCACCGCATGGCGAGAGTACTCATCAAGCGACAAGACCTTAACATGGAAACCGCTCAGCTCTAAGGTATCGCCGCCCTGTACGCGCGCGGTAGGATAACCATGTACGTTCGGATACGTGGCGTACAGCGTTGCGTCATATACCTTCAAAATGGTGCCGATTCCGGACACACGAAGTTCACGAGGATGAGTTAAAAGAATAGAACGGATATACAGTTCATTGTCCTCAATCGTACGGAGCATAGAGACGGTGAAAGACGTAGGATCAACAAGTATTGCATCACTTGCATTGTCCGGTGCTATGAGATAACTGTTCTCGGTCTCCTGCTGTTCTACGTTAAGTGTGAATAGGCGCATAACCAAGCTCTCCGCCGGAGTTCGCCGACGGACGTGCCATATAGGCATCTTTGGGGTTGGACATTCGAAAACTCAGCCGCTTCTGGACAATATCAATGAAATAGGCTTCGCGCACATTACAGTTGGTTATTTCAGTATCAAAAAGATGTGTACCGATAAAGCGCGACCGAGTTAGATCACAGTCGTCGAAAATGGCATTACTCAGGTGACAGCCGTTGAAGTTATTCTCAATGAGTTCACAGCGTCGCATCTGAAAATTGTGCAAGCGTGCGCCGGAAAACACACAATGAATAAAACTGCAGTCAATAAACTGCACCTCCTCATGCACGGCAAAATCGAACGTACAGTTAATGAAGTCGCAGTCCTGAAAATTCATCCGGCGAAATGCCGAGCGTGAAAACCGGCAGCAACGGAACTCTGATTTCGGTATGTTTAAATTAAGCAGTGGCATCTGTGACACGTTAAGTCCGGAGAAGTTGCCACCTGCTTGAAGGCTTTGATACATCTCGCCACGATACCTCTCGGTATCGGGTAAGTGCCGAAAGCACCTGGATCTGGCAAACGCGGCAAAGTCGTCACAACTGCTGAGCTCGCATTGTCGATTGTCGAACATCCCGTGTAGAATACCGTATGCCCGCAGCGCTGTACAGGCATAAGTACTTGTCCTGGCGCGGTATTCGGACTACAATTTGACTATGATCTCATGTTTCCGTTGCGGCACGCCCATACCGGCCGACAAAAGCATTTATCGAAACACCGAGTGTGACATCTGTGGAGCAGACCTTAAAATCTGTCTGCACTGCGAATTTTATGATCCGGCATCACATTGGGAGTGCCGAGAAAGCATTCCAGAACGGGTTAAGGACAAAGATCGCGCCAATTTTTGCGATTATTTTCGTCTGGCTCGCGTTGGGGCAGCCCGGGAACAGAACACAAGCTCAGCGTCGCAACTGCGGCGCTTATTTGGCGAGGAGTAATAGCACTAATGATCTTGTCTCCTACCATCTCCTTCATCTGCTCCTGTGTTTGATAGTATGTCTGACGCTCGTGCTCTCCAGCTTGGAATAATACTTCACGGAATTAACAATATATTCACAGTGCGGATTGAGAACGTGAGTTACATGTGTCGCCTCAAAGGGAAACGGCTGAGCTCCGAACACCGGCGGTACAACGCGCTGGCACCAGGTGATCAAGTATACTGCGTCGTGGATGAGGCCCAGCGCACCGGGATGATCACCGAGGCGGCGCCGCGGCGAAACGCTTTTGTGCGTTGGAACCCTAAGCGCAACGCCCCGCAGACTATTGCCGCCAATCTGGACTTGATGCTGGTACTTGCATCGGTAGACACGCCGCCGTTCAGGCCTCGGTTTCTGGATGCAGCGCTTGTAGCGGCCGAGCACGCCGGTATTTCTGCCGGGGTGGTGCTCAATAAGTTTGACCTCGGGCCCGACGAAAGAGTGCTTGAGCGCATGGCGGTATATGCCTCTCTCGGGTACCAAGTGTTTGGCTGCTCTGCAGTAAACCACAAAGGCGTTAGCGAAATACTAGACGCAACTCGCGATCTCGCGGTTCTGCTTGTAGGACAGTCGGGCGTTGGTAAATCAACGCTCCTGAATGCTTTAGTTCCGGGTGCCGCGGCTAAAATTGGAGATTTGTCGGCAAAGTATAACCGGGGACGTCACACTACTCGTTTTGCTGCCGCATTTGACCACCCCGAAAGTGGACTCATAATTGATTCACCCGGCATTCGCGAGTTCAGTTTGCAGCTCTTCGAGGCTGCCGAGCTTTCTTACGCATTTCCCGAGATGCGTGAGCCTGCGTCGCGTTGCCGCTTCTCTACCTGCACACATTCACATGAACCCGGATGTGAAGTAAGGGCCGCGTTTGAAGCTGGCATCATTCATCCAGACCGCTATGAAAGTTATTTGCGTCTACTTGACCGGAGTTGCATATGAAACAACACACCGAACACGTTTTAGAATTCGGTGTAGTACGAGATGAACTTATAGCCTCTTGCCGCAGCACCGAAGCCGCAAAAGCGCTGCAAACCGCTGGGTTTTTTACGGAGTCTACCGAGCTTACTGAACATCTTGAGATTGTATCCGAAGCTGAGAAGCGATTGCGTTCCAACGTGGACCCCCGCGGACACTTTCCCAATATTGAAGATGCACTTCACCTGCTTGCAGTCGAGGGCTCAGTGCTCGATGAACCTGATATTGCCGATGTGTCGTCGTATATTATCGCTGCAGGTAGCTTGGTGCATGAACTTCGGAACGAAGACTCCGACTGCCCCAAATTTCGCACTCTTATATACAAGCTGCTGGGAGAGGAAGAGGTGCCGGTGCATGCTGCAAGCGGTATACGACGGCACTTTAACCCGACGGGGCATTTCGACCCTGATACAGTTCCAGAACTTAAGGAACTGGCAGCGACCCTTCGGCGTTTACAGTCCGACATTACTCGCAGTGCCGGTGCACTAATGCGCGATACTTCAACGCACGAGATCTGGACCTCGGACCAACCAACACAACGGGATGGTCGTACCGTGCTGCCATTAAATGCCGATCATCGCGGTCGACTCCAAGGAATTGTCCACGAACTATCGGCTACTGGGCGGACCGTGTTTATTGAGCCACCCGAACTACTGACCCTAAATAACGATCGTATAGAGGCCGAAAGCAAACTCCGGCATGCCATTGCTGCCAAGCTACGCGAGTTTTGTGTCATACTCCGCGACCTACTGCCTATCCTCGGCCCGGTGCGCAGGGCTGTAGCCGAACTGGATCTACTTTTAGCCAAGGGCGAGTACGCAGTACGCCACAACTGTCTCGTCCCCGAAATATCCCCTACCAGAGCATTACGTCTCATTGGCGCACGACACCCTATGCTTGGGTCCAGCGCCGTACCGATTCGTGTAGAGATCGACGCCGACACGCGGGCGCTCATTGTCAGTGGCCCAAACACCGGCGGAAAGACGGTCACTCTTAAGACGATTGGCCTCTTCGTACTCATGCATCAGTTCGGCCTTCC
>JAIVHN010000110.1:3829-7010 GCA_020201015.1 Spirochaeta sp.
GGCCACATACGCGCAATTTCCGATATTCTCGCAGAGGCCGGATCACAAAGTCTCATATTGCTTGATGAGCTTGGCGCTGGCACCGACCCCGAAGACGGGGCCTCACTTGCGACTGCGTTGCTCGATCATTTCATAGAGGCCGATGCCTTGTGTATCTTAACCACCCATCTTGGTGCACTTAAAAGCCTGGCCTTTACCAATTCAGCAGTTCGCAACGCCTCAATGGAGTATGACCAAGCGGCCCTCGCACCGACCTTTCGTGTTGTTCCCGGTGTTCCAGGTAGCAGCCATGCGCTTGAGATCGCAGCGCGCAGTGGTTTACCTAGTGAGATTGTCGAGCGAGCCGAAAGAATTCGGCAGGAAGGCCGTACCGAGCTTGACCAGGTCATAGCTGATGTTTTGACGCTCAGAGAGAAAACCCGAAAGGAGAGCGAACTGGCAGAGTCCGAACGTGCTCGGTACGAGTCACTGGCGGAATCAGTACAAGAACGCGAACGAGACATGGAGAGACGTGAACTTGAACTCCGCAAAGGAAAAGTTGCAGAGCTTGAAGAGTTCGCAGCGGAGTCGCGCCGACGACTTGAGCAACTTGTTCGAGAGTTGCGTGAAGCTGAGATCACCAAGGACAAGACTCAGCAGGCCCGCCGTTTTGCCAAAGAGACCCAAGCCCGGATAGACAATGAACATGAAGCCTATCAAAAACGCACCAAGGAGCTCCTAAAACAGGAACGAGCGGAACGCGTTGCGGAGTCGCTTACGCACCATTCTACAACGCCCTTGACGCCGGGCCTAAATGTGCGTTTGGTGCCTGACGGTAAGCACGGGGTGCTTGAACGCAAAAACAGAGACGGGAGCTGGATTGTCTCGGTTGGAGCTCTCCGACTCAGCTATAAGGCCGAGGACCTGCAACCAGTTGCCGCGAGAGACCAGAAACCTGGTTCCACGTCTGCAAAGGCCAACTTCAAACCTGTGGGGCGCACACCGGCATATGAGTATGATAGCAGCGCCCCATCCACCTTGCGCGCGACCACCGAGATCGACCTGAGAGGCCAATCCCTCAACGAGGCCATAAGCGAACTGGAGCGACAACTTGATGCCTGTCTGGTTGCGGGGCTATCCTCGTTTTCCGTCATTCATGGAGTAGGCGAAGGCGTACTGCAAAAAGGTGTACGAGCTTACTTGCGTGACCGGTCGGAAGTAGGCGAGATTGCGTATGCTCGACCGGAACACGGAGGTTTTGGAAAAAGTATCGTCAGTTTGTTGAACAGCTAATTGTTGAGTTTTAAAAGCGAAGGAATTAAACGATGAAAAATGAACGATTACGGGTTGCGCCAGCGGCACTTATGCCTTACCATTTGGTTCAGGTGTTGAAAAAGTATCCGACGCTCAGGTCAGTCGTAGTTGGAGTAGTGCTTTTGACGCTACTCACCGGTTGTTTAGATATTGAAAGCAACCTCACATTCACTGATGCAGACAGCGGAACTGTTGAGTTTAACTACCGCATGTACACTGAGCTTTACCGAGCCACCGCTCATGAATCAGATCCTTCCCAACCTATGGTGCCTGTTTTGGAGTCGGATTTCAAAAGGTTGGCCCGCATGCATCCGGATCTGGAGCTACTGAGCTATAACATGAGTGAAGATGCGGACCACGTACATATTGCCGTGAACATGGCTTTTAAAAGCATAGGTGGACTTAATTTTGCATTTGGGGGCGGGGATGTCGTCACGGTTGAGACAACAAATGGGCGAGTTACTGTGATCCAAGAGTTCGGAAAGAATATCACAAACGGCGAGTCAAGTACTGCAGCAGCATACGGCTCGGCAGACGAGGTTTTTAGCGAACTGGTCGAAGGATATAGATTCGTGAATCGTATCAACACGCCTGTAGACATCCAGCAGGTGGAGCCCCAACCGGCAGAGCAAACAGCGCGTGCGGTCGAGTTCGAGCTGCCACTTTCTCGCCTGCTGAGTGTTCAAAAGTCTCTACGATTTCAGGTTTCATGGTAGGAATTTCCGGTAGGAAATACGCATGAGTTTCTATGTTCTGGAAAACTCAAGCTTGATTAATGGAAACGTGTCGGCTATTATGCCGTAACGTTCATAACAATACACATCAAATCATAAGAAGGAAGACGCCACATGGATGTCCAACTGAAAGAGATTATCGAGAAGATCAAGTCCGAAGGTGTTCAGAATGCCGAGGCACGAGCTTCCGAGATTATTGCCGCAGCCGAGACCAAGGCTCAAGAGATCACTGCAGCGGCCGAAAAAGACGCAGCGGCAATGAAACAAAAGGCCGAGCAAGAAGCGGCAAAGCGTGAGGAGTCGGGCAAAAGCGCCCTTTCCCAGGCCGGACGCGACTTGTTAATCAAGGTTGAGGCACAACTGCAAGCACAGTTTGAAGCAGTTATGAATTCCTCGGTAGATGAGGCCTTCACCTCGGCTACGCTTGAGTCCGCTGTTGTAGAGGTTGTGAAATCCTGGTCATCAGGCAAGAGCGCAGAACTGGACGTCCTCCTTCCAGAAAAAGAATACTCCCAGATTGAGAAAGGACTGCGCTCGAAGCTGGCAGACGAACTCAAGGCGGGCCTCGAAATTAAGCCGTTCCGTGACCTCGAATCCGGCTTCCGTGTGTCTGAAAAAGACGGAGCCGCATATTACGATTTCTCAGCTTCGGGTATAGCTGATGTCCTTGTGCGCTTCCTAAATCCACGACTTGCGGAACTGCTTAAGAACGCGGCTGAGTCACGATAACTCCTCGCTGTTTGTAAAGTAATGCACTATCGGAGGAGGAATCTGTGAGTCAGTACATTTATACCGTTTCGAGTCTTCCAACGCCTCATTTTGAGAGCGACACCTTCCTCAGCGTTGAAGATTTTCTTGAAATCTGCCGTCGCTTTATGGGAGATCGTGACTACGCTGAATTGGAGTCGGCTGTCGTGCCGTTGAACACAGAGCAGGAACCGGATAATGCAGTGCTTGCTGAGTGGCATCGGCGCAAACGCGGAATGCAGAACCAGTTGGCAGTGCTTCGGGCAGGTAAAAAAGAGCAAAGTGCCGACAAGCATCTGCGTTCTGATGCCGATGGGCGCTTACACCTTGAGATGCCCGGCGTGCTGGAGGCTGCGCGAGCCGCATCACAGGAACAGTCGCCTCTGCGGGCCGAGGAAGTCCTATTG
>JAIVHN010000007.1 GCA_020201015.1 Spirochaeta sp.
GGGTGGAGGGCGCGACAGTTTGGGTGGAGGGCGCGACAGTTTGCAGGGCAGGCGCGACCAGTGTTGAAGGTTCGGCCGGACGTAACGGCGCGCCGCGCTCAGCCATTTCCAGACCCCCAGAAGGCGCGGTACTCCCCGCCAGGGTCATAGTCTTCCGCCTGCTTGGCAGTGTTGAAATGACGTCCGCCGCGGCTGTCGGCCCCCACCCCGGCAATATACGTCCAGTTGCCCCAGTTGCTTGCCGGGTCATAGTCCGACAGCTCATGCTCAAATAGTGCCGCCCCAAGCCACCATGGCTGTTTGAGGTCGTAGATCAAGTAGCTTGCCGCGTTCTGCCGCCCGCGGTTAGAGATGTAGCCAGTTGTCGCAAGCTCGCGCATTGCAGCGTCCACCAGCGCATCGCCTGTGGCACCGGCGCTCCATTGTTGCACAAGCTCCTCGTTGGCGTATTCGGTTGCCAGACCTCGCGGTGCGAGTGGACGTGCATGGCGGCCATAGCCCTCCGGGTGAAAGAAGCGCTGGCCCCAGGCGTAGGCCTGAACGTGAAAGAAGTCACGCCAAAGCAGCTCAAAGATGAGCCAGTAGGTTGAGTCGTTAGCTCCTAAGGCCTGCTCATTGGCTTGAACTTCTTTATAAACCTGCCGTCCGGACAGCGTGCCGTGAGCCAGGGGCATGCTGAGGCGAGAAGAAAAGTGCGTCCCCAGCAAGCCGTTGCGCGTCTCTTTATAGGTGCGCAGGGCGCCGCTGTCCCACACAAAGTCACGCAGACGCGCCTGGGCGGCGGCCTCGCCTCCGCGGTCTATGTAGATCACGGGAGCGCCATCTGCTGAGCGGGCCGCCGGGGGCACAGCCGGGGGCACCGCTGCCTGGCCCGCCGCCGGGGGCGGGAACCGTTGCGCAAGATCCTCCACCCAGGCCGGGGGTGAGGGGAAGCGCTCTGGAGCTGGCAAGACTGGTGAGACCTGGAGCCCGCCGCGTTCTACACGCTTGCGATAGGAGCTAAAGGTTGCCGGAACTGAATTAGCCTCAAGGGAAAAAGAGAGGGCGTCAGGATCTATAAGCATTGTAGAGCCTGGTGTCCGAACGGCAATACCGGTGCGGCGCGTAATCTCAGAGAGTTCGTCAATCTCTTCCGTGCCCGGTATCTGTGTCGTCACTACCTCAATAGTGTCCTGTCCTGCAAACTCCTGCTGAACTGTCGCCACAAACTCGGCAGGCTGGGCGGTAGCGATCACCAGACGCTGACCCAGCGCGCCGTAGGAGTCTGCCAACTCGGTGACGGACTCGCCCCAGACCCTGCGGTAGTGCGCGCCAAGGCGCGGCCGCCCGAGCCCCGGTACTACTGCATCGTCCTTCGGTTCCCACAAAGCGAGTATGAGCAACCACGCCCCGCGCTCCTGCGCCGTTGTAACGGCGTTCGTCAAAGATGGGTTATCACTGAGACGGAGGTTCCTTCGGTGCAGATAAATGATTCCTTGCATCGTCTGAAGATACTGACTGGGATCTGCGGCGGCAATTGCGCTGTTACTATGCCGCCGGCAGAAACTTGACACTAATCAACAGAGTTCAGCAGATCAATGAACTACACGTGCCTCCCAGAAACCGATTGGAACTGTTGAGAGGAGACCGTGAGAATACATACAGCATCCGCATTAATCAGCAATATAGAATCTGTTTTACATGGGAGGAAGGTCGTGCCTACGAAGTCGAAATCACAGATTACCACTGATGGTGGTAGACGATTGCCGCAAAATCGTCCCCCGACACATTCCGGGGAGATGATGTTTGAGGAATTTGTAAAGCCGCTGGGACTTACACAAACCGAACTTGCTCGTTCCCTCGGTGTTTCTTATCCGCGGCTTAACGAGATTGTGAAAGGCCGACGTTCGGTAACTCCAGATACTGCCTTGCGACTTGCCCGTGTCCTGGGTATGTCTGCGGATTTTTGGTTGGGTTTGCAACAGGACTGGGATCTTTGGCATGCAATGAACAGTCCCGCAGCAAAACAGATTAATCAGCTGAAGCCAATTACCCACAATCACCATTCCATCAACGGCTGAGTGTTTGGCGGGGAGTCAAAGGCTACGCAATAGTGCCGGGCATTGTGCGCATTTTATTCGAAGAGCGATGATGGTACCCAATAGCAAGTAGGAAACTAAAAAGTGCGCCTGTGTTGAGCGTCAGCAGTGCTACAGGAACTGAGTACATCCCTCCAGTTGTAAGCAGTGCGGAGCTGACAATCGGGGCAGCGGCAGCGGCAACCTTAGCGAACAATGCCGATACGCCGACATAGTGTCCAATACGCTCAACCCCGAATAATCGCGCTAATACCAAAGGATTTAGCACACTAAGCAATCCTATTGCCATTCCGTGAAGCACCACAAACGGGACCGCCGCCACGGGAGCAGAGAACGCACCAAGCAAGAAGACTGCAGCAGATACCAGTGATAGCAGTGTTACTGCAGAGAACCGCAACGGAGCAACTGGTCTGATGCGGGCCCAAAAAAACAGCATCAATCTCCCGGCTACCTGCATAGGGCCTATGCTCGACGCTAAGAGCAGTCCGAATGCGCTCGATACTGCAATACTCTGCATAAGGGGGAGAATCTGGGTATGTACAGTTTTAATCGCCATCATTGCCAGCGCACGGCTCAGAGTGACAAGGATCAGCACCACAATGAGGTGCAGCTGAACTGAACTCTTCCCAGCAACTTGGGAAGCCGCAGACTCCGTAGCGACGGAAGAACGCTGCCCTTCCTGTCCTGAGGCGCTCTTCGGCCAAAAGCTGGCACCCATTACAATGCTGAGGACTCCCAAGATCATTATCCCAGCGCGCCAGCCGATAGTAGCTGCTGCATAATAGGCAAATGGAAAGGTAATGGAACTGGCGAATCCAGCCATTAAGGTAACGAGTATAATTGGATAGCTACTCCGCTTAGGATACAAGCGTACTAAATAAGAAAAACATACTTCGTACTGCCCCATTGCCGATGCCACGCCAACCAGAAACGACAACAGGTAAAACATAGGTAAATTGCGGGTGGTAGGAATTGCAAGAAGCGCGGCCCCGCCGAGCAGCCCACAAATTGCCAGCAGACGTCTACTATGGCTACGGTCGACTAAACGCCCAAAAAACGGAGCGCACAGACCGGATACCAACATGACAATGGAAAAAGCAGCGTTGTACTGCAATGCCGACCAAGACCGATCTTGAAGGATGTACTGCATCATGGCCGGATACAGATAATACAGGCTTGAGTAGTAAAGGGTCTGTGCTGCTCCCAAATGCAGCACGAGTTTGAAATCGATCTTCTCAGCCATCCGGCATTATACGTTCGGCGTCGGGCGCAGTCTCGCTTCCAATAGGAGGTGATCCCCCGACAAACCATATACCGCAAGAACGCGTAGGTAAGCTCCGATCGTGACTGCGACATCCCCGCGTTCGATCTTGTAGAGCGTGGTACGGGAAAAACGAGCCCGCTGTGAAACGAGCTCAGTGGAGAGTTTCCGCCGAGGCCGTGCAAGCCGTAGGCGTTCGCCTAAATCGGCCGTGCGCCTTTCATCTACCGGATAATTTCTAGGCCCTTTCTTCTGCATGTACCTTATTCTAAACGTGATGACCATGAAGTGTCTATTTAAATGAACTCGCTGTGTCGAGGCGGCGCATTGTATAATCGTAGCCACGGTTGGCTGTCTCGTGTAGGCGCTCGCTACGAAGTTGGTCACCAGGCAGGCGGGATCTTGCCTATTGTTGCATATGCATCTATCCTGTATCGCACCATGAAAACTACAAAGATTCAGTTCACAAACCATAGCGGTGTTGCGCTGTCGGGACGAGTCGAGGTGCCGGATGAGGGCACTCCACGCGCTTGGGTGCTCTTTGCGCATTGCTTCACCTGTACCAAGAACCTTTCGGCGGTACGGCGAATTTCACGCGGTCTTGTTGATGAGGGTCTGGGGGTCCTTAGCTTTGATTTTACCGGGCTCGGTGAGAGTGAGGGTGAGTTTGCAAAGAGCTCGTTTGCTGGGCAGGCCACGGACTTACTCGCTGCGGTCGAGTATCTTAAAGAGAGCTACGGAAGCGGACCACACATTATGGTTGGGCACTCCTTAGGTGGCACCGCAGTACTGTACGCAGCCCGGGAGGTACAAGGACTGAAAGGGGTGGCAACAATTGGTTCACCCGCTGATCCAGCTCATGTCACCGGCCTCTTCACAGGTGGGATGGATGAAATTGAGCAGCGTGGTGAAGCAGAGGTCTCTATCGGCGGGCGCCCATTCCTCATTAATAAAGAGTTTGTAGATGACCTGAAAGCGCACCCACCCACCGAGTGGATGGGGAAACTCGACACTCGTCTCATTATATTTCACAGTCCGGTGGACACTATCGTGGATATATCAAATGCACGAAAGATATTCGAGGCAGCAAACCACCCAAAGAGCTTCATCTCCTTGGATCAAGCCGACCACCTACTTTCCAACGCGGCCGATGCACGCCATGTAGCGCGCGTACTAGCGGCATGGGCAGACTCGTTTCTACCGGAATCCACTGAGCCAAACACAGGGTCGTAGCGGCTCTCAGCGTCACCTTCCTTCTGCGCTCTCGAAAAAAATCTCATGTACAACTATCTCGGTGTGAGCAACCCGCCCCTTTTTGGGTAGCTTTTTTTCATAGCGATGCAACCAACCTACGTCGACGGCGGTAAGGGAGGGTAGAAACGTGCACAAAAAGGAGAGCATCTTATGAAAAAGACAGGAATCATTTTGGCAGTCTTGGCTATGTTTGTGGCAATGCCTTTACTAGCCGCCGGCGCTCCGGAGAATACTCCGGAAGAGCAGCAAGCAATTGAAGATCAAGTGCGGAGCTTTGCCGAGAAGAACATTGAAGATGAGCAAGAGCGTGAAGAGTTCAACCGCACCGTTGTTGGTGAGCTTTCAGAGCGTCTGGTAGATGTTCAGGGGCTTGAGATTGCGCTGCGAGCTTTTGATTTAGGCGACGAAGAGGACGGCGAGGAGTTTGCACAGTATGTATTAGAGACGGTTGCACGCACCGAAGACCGACTACGACGCGGTGAGTCACCGCACCGTGTTGAGCAAAGCGTCCGCGAAGAAGCACGAACACGCGGGCCTGAGCAAGCTACTCAAGCTGAACGCGGACGCGAACGTAGCGAAGAGGTACGAGAAAGAGTTCAGGAGCGTGCTCCACGCGATACGGAGCGCGGGGATGAAGCGCGGGAATCAACCCCCGGAGCCGGACGTCCATAGTTCCAGCGAGCTGGGCAATCACGAGCTAAGCAAGCAATTGAGAGTTTCGAATACGGCAGAAAGCCGGGGTGGCACTACCGCCCCGGCTTGACCTGTCGGTTGGGAAAAGCGAATTTACACAGCATAGAGATAAATATGAAAAAAAGAATAGCTACCTTGATTGCCTTGTCCGTCATCCTGGTTGCAATAAGCGCAACCCCTCTATCGGCAGTAGATGTACATGTGTCTGCCGGTATCGACTCCGATTATGATCTTGACCAGAACGATGCCCGCAACTGGCTATTTCTTGGCGGAGGCCTTGATAGCTCATGGGTCTTGTCACGGGTGCTTTTCTTAGATAGCAATGCACATCTACGCATTGATTACCTCACACCGGACGAGGTCAAAACGGCCACCGCGGCAATGCTTACTGGAATGACTTTTCGGCGCGACAGGTACTTCGCACGGGTAGCGGTCGACACAATTGGAAGAATCACCGACGACGGTTCCGATGACTTTTTTCTCGCCGATCTGAGCACTCGCTTTGAGTATGGCTCAATTCGCTATTCGCTCTTTGTCGAACCCGGCGTGGAGCGCGAATGGGGTGACAATGCAATGATAGGCCGCCGGATAAAAGGTGGATTCTCTCGCGTGTTGGGTGACCGGGCGGTGGGCGAAATTGCCGCTCTCGCTGGAGATGACCGCGATGACCTACGCAAACAGTGGTACTACGGCGCGCGGACCGAGCTTGAATGGTATCCGGCACTGCCCCGACCTGTTGCGTTCCGTGTGGAGGCAGGTGTTGAGCGCTACAGGTCCGACGATGAGCTTGTCTTCTCGGGGGAGGGTGTGCCCTTCTGGAGTTACAATCAGTATCAGATGAGTCTGGGCTCAAGTATTCGAAGTAGTTCTCAGACCCGCCTAACACTCGGCGTTCCACTAACTATGCGAGTTTACGATCATAACGCACTACAAGAAGATGATACTCTTAGCGGTGAGACCCAGTGGTCCCTGCAAATGGAACCCCGGGCACGGTTTTCCGTCCGGCCGTTCGACGACCGTCTAGAACTCAGCGCACGTTTCGGGGCCGACCTCACCAGATCAAACAGTCCGATATTGGAACAGAACTTCCTTGTCGGCGGAATTTCGGTGTACTATGCGTTCTAAGTTTTGCTTGACTGAGCTATGCTCCAGAGACCGCACGTCGCAGTTGAATAAGACCACCACCCTGCTCGATGGTTCGAATGAAGAGCTCAAGAATTCGTCCCGATGAAAGACCGGCATCACGTCCTTGGTCGTAGACACTTGCAATTGCAGAGAAGGAAGCTACCGGGATCTCGCTTGCGAGTAGTGCTTCTCCTAACTCCATAAGAAGGTCGCTTTCAGGTGATTCACCTCTGTGTATTGCAGCCAGCGTATACAAGCCTTCACGGGCTCTTCGAGAAGAGCTGGCGGCTGAGACCAATCGTAAAAGATCCGACTCACCGTAACCTATCTGCAGGAAGCTTACCGCCGCCGGCAGCAGGTCGTCCGGATTCCACGGCGCTACCTCCAGAACCCGAGCCGCTACAAGGGTGTGCTGCACGTATTGGTCGGCGGCGGGCAGCAGCCGCTCAGGGGCAACGCCCTTTGCCGCGCCTTCACGGAGGAAAATCAGAAGAAACTCAGGATCAACTCCCGCCTCGACCGTATGCGCGTGAAGCTCCTCAAGCTCACCGCGGATAGCGGTGTATCGAGTAGCCAGAGGGCTTTCTGCATACCAATCCGCAAGACTTTGCCCCGAAAGTGGAACTGCAAGTACCGCGAACACGAGAATGAGCTGAGCTAGAGTAACGGTTCTTCTAAAATTCACAGCTTCCTCATAGACTAATTACCGATTTTTCTCCACCGAAAGAATCCTGTATCGTTCTTCCGGCAGCCGGATCCGGAATGAACTGCGTACCATCAATGACAAAATTATACGTGTACGCGCGGTCCGGTTCGAGCTCAGTAGTGACTATCCATGTCTCACCGTCCTGCGCTTGCTCCATAGGCGTAATTTGAGGATCCCAGTCGTTGAAGTCTCCCACAACCGAAATTTGTGAGGCCCCTGGTGCAACAACGCGAAACCTCACCGACACGCCGTTTCCGGCTGGCACAGGTTCAGCATCCCGGGGGGATTGTGCTTCAGCGATACTTGCAGTCTGCGCCTCTTCGGTTCGGTGTGCCGCCTGCCGATATCCAAAGCCATAGCTGACAAAGGCTACCGCAAGAACAGCGGCTACTCCAGCTGTGGCTTTCCACGCAGCCCGTTGGAGGCCTGCTCTCTTGCTCGTGGAACGCTGAAACCGAGTAGTATCCGAGTCAGATTGAAGCCTTTCCATCAACTCCGACATTTCAGAGGCTTCGTAGTCCCGACGCATGAGCGGCAACAGCTTGCTATTCCGGGCAGCAAAGAACTCACCTGCCTGTAGAGCGGCGGCAAAGAACTCAAGATCTTCAGCTGAGACCCGCCCTTGGTCTTCCCAGAGGTCAATTATTGTCTTGAGTCGATCAGCGTCCGTCATACGACATACATCTCCACTCTTTCATACTACTCATCCCTGCCGTCGGTTGCATCTTTTTCATCCGAGCCTAACAATTTCCGTAGTTCTTTTCTGCTCCGATGGAGCTTTGACTTGACATTCTCATTACTCAATCCCAATTCGTTTGCAATCTCGCCGACCGACTGCTCCTCAAGGTAATAACGCTCAACCACCTCTCGTAGGTCGGTCTTTAAGCGCGAAATAGCTTCATGAACAGATGATACGTCATCTTGCTTTTGGAGTTCGTCTACCGGAGCAGCCGCACTATCCACAGGCTGAAACTCAAGGACGGACTCATGGTCGCGGAGTCGCATAAAGCGCGAGTATTTACTACGGAGATGATTACGAGCAATGCCGGTTAGCCAGGCTCCGAAGGACCCCTCAAGCTTAAAGGTATGAAGTGACCGATATGCCTTGAGGAAAATTTCTTGCGTCGCATCGGCCGCGTCACCTGCGTTGGGGCTTTGGCGCGCAGCCATTCGATGAATATGTTCTCTATAATGCTTGACCAGCGGTTCGAACGCGTTCACATCTCCCTCGAGTGTCGCGCGAACTGCGAGCCGTTCATCGAGCTTGGAGCCTGCCTCGCTATCTTCAGGGAGTGTTCCCATGGTACATAAAAATAACGAGACCGGAGACGAATATCCGGGTTACAGGCCGGCATTCTCTAATGAAAATTTAACATATTTAAGCTATAATCTGCCCGATTGATGAACCTACGTTCAAAGGAGAAATGAATGAAACGAAACATGCTAAGCGCGGTGCTGATTGTTCTGTCAGTGTCGCTGTTTCTTGTCGTAAGTGGTTGTGCACCACAAGAACCCGAGCTTGGGACCGAGGAAAACCCCATTGTTTGGGCTTTTGTCCCCTCTGGTGATACCCAAGAAATATCCGCCGGTGGTCGTGCCGTAGCGGACATGATTTTTGAGCGAACCGAGTTGGTGGTAGAGGCAAGCGTTGCTACCGAGTATGCTGGCGTAATTGAAGCGCTGCAGAGCGATCCTCCCAGTGCCCACATGGCTTCGCTTGCAACCTTTGCCTACGTTGTTGCCGCCGACCGCGGCGTGGCCGAGGCCGAGCTTGTTGCCGTACGCTATGGTCGTCCCTTCTACGACGGACAGATCATAGCCGGTGCCGACACCGGAATCCGTACTTTAGCAGATCTAGCTGGCAAAAGTTTTGCTCGCCCCGACCCGTTGAGCACTTCCGGATGGATTATCCCAAGTCTTACTATTCGTGCTGCAGGCGTAAACCCGGATACCGACTTAAGCCGCATTGTGGACGCTGGCGGTCATACAGGCGTAATAACCGCCGTCTATAACGGTGACGTTGATGCCGGGGCAACCTTTGTTGACGCTCGGGGCAACGTGGAAGAAGACTTTCCCGATGTCTATGAAAAGGTACAGGTTATTGAGGTAAGTATTCCTATTCCCAATGACGGCGTACAGTTTCACCCCAGCGTGCCAGACGACATGAAAGAACAGATTATTCAGGCACTGCTCGAGATTGCTGAAACCGAAGAGGGCGCGGAAGCTCTTGGTCAGGCTTACCAGTGGCAAGGACTTGAGCGTCATGGCGACGACTTCTATGACCCCTTCCGCCAGACCCTGCAGGCCGCGGGCGTTGACGCGACCGCATTAATGGGAGACTAATACTCTCATGTGCAGTCAGGGCTATCTCCCCGCGGGGAGATAGCCTTTCGTGCCCGACATCATCTTCCGGGAGGCGTACGAGTGCTCCAGTTCACTAACCTATCAAAGACTTATGACGACGGGACGCAAGCCCTAAAAGAGGTGAGTTTCTCGGTTGAGCCGGGAGAGTTTCTCGTCGTGATAGGTCTTTCCGGATCGGGAAAATCGACACTGCTCCGATGTACCAATCGTCTTATTGAACCGACCTCGGGGTCAATTACGTGGGACGGCCTGGATATTACCGGTGCCGACGGGGCGCAGCTCCGCACCATACGTCGACGCATTGGTATGATTTTCCAGCATTTCAATCTCGTAAAGCGGTTAAGTGTTATAAACAACGTCCTTTCGGGGCGGCTGGGATACTTAGATACATGGAAGAGTATGCTGTATCGCTTCGACAGCGAAGACCAGACACGTGCATTCCGAGCCCTGGAGCGGGTTGGCCTAACCGAGCAAACCTATAAACGAGCCAGCGAACTTTCAGGCGGGCAGCAACAGAGGGTTGGCATTGCCAGGGCCCTGATGCAGCAACCGGAGATCATTCTTGCAGATGAGCCGGTAGCTAGTTTAGATCCTGTTCTGGCTCACACGATTCTGGGATATCTTGAACGTTTGAACAAAGAAGACGGTATTACCGTGATCTGCAGCCTCCACTACCTGGATCTGGTCCAGCGTTACGCCACCAAAGTCATTGGCCTTCGAGACGGAAGGGTCGTCTACCGTGGAACTAGTGAGGATATCCGCACCATGACCGACGCGGAGTTCAAAGACATTTATGGTCAAGAGGCCGAACGAGTTGGGGCCGGTCTTGCTGCTCGTACCCCATCCAGCGCGTCTCCTACCGGCGCCCCAAGCAGTGGCTCCGGATCCCTTGATAGCGGCTCCACGGAAGGGGCAGAATAATGGCCAAAACGCCACAGCAAAAAGAACAGTCGCGACAGGCTCGTGTAACCGCGCGAACGGCCGCTCAGAATCCGCTGGTCGCACCACCCATTGCGGCAATTGCCTCTTTGCTCATACCGGGTCTGGGTCAGATACTGAGCCGCCAAACGCAGCGGGGTGTGCTTATTTTCTCGGCTATGGCCACCGGCGGAGGAATTTTCTTTTGGCGAGTAGCCGAACTCGGCAGAAGGGTCCAGGGCTTCTTTCCTAGCATCGGCCGCGCGCTTGAGCGCAGCCCCGGCTTTGTCGGCCTCGCCGCTGGCGCTCTCGCCTTGGTATGGTTAGTAGCAGCTTGGGACGCCTTTCTCTGCTCCCGCAACCGTAAGCGTCCTGGTAGCGGCGTCTTTGCCTTGGTCCTGGTGTCGTTCTTCGTTCTGGGGTGGCAGATTGCGGAGATCGATGTTGTAAAAATGGTGCGCCAGGCCCCGGAGGCACTGCCGCCGCTGTCACGCGTCATTTGGCCCTGGTCGGCAGCCATAACCTTTGAGACCGAGTCGTTGTCGGCGCGTGCAGAGATTCTTGTAGGAGAAGGCACACCACCAACGCGGCCTGTGCCAGTGGAGGATGAACCCTACCTGTTGGTAGAACCCAACGTCGGCAGCATGACGTCGCAAGACGCAAATTACCAGCCGGTCCCGGGCACCAGAATTACCCTTAGTGGCACCAATTTTGCCGCCAACACCGAAACCGAGATTTGGTGGCGTGACCCTTTGGGCAATGAGTTCCGTCCCCGCGAAGACAGCAAGTACCTCATTTTTCAGACCGATAATGAAGGCGAGTTTCAGCTTGAAATGACTATGCCCTACCGCATGGCGCCGCCAAGCGCACAGGGCCCGTTTCTACATACCGTGGAGGCACGACAGGTTTCCCGTGTGGGCGGACCGCAGGCATCTGAGGCCTTGAAAATGACGATCAGTCGCATGATTGAAACTATTTTCATGGGAATGATGGCAACCTTCTTCGGAATTATCTTTTCACTGCCGGTAAGCTTCCTTGCCGCGCGAAACATTATGTCCGGTAGCCGGCTCACCATGGCGCTCTACTATATCACCCGTGCAATCCTCAACATTATACGGTCTATTGAGCCCCTCATCTGGGCACTGATCGCGGTCGTATGGGTTGGTCTTGGACCCTTTGCTGGCATTGTGGCGCTGACGCTTCACTCTATTGCCGCGCTCGGCAAACTCTACTCCGAAGCAATTGAAGGGATTGATGGCGGCCCAATTGAAGCAATTCAGGCAACAGGCGCCAACCGTCTACAGACCATTATGTTCGGCGTCATTCCCCAAATGATCTCTCCGTTTATCAGCTTCTCTATTTACCGCTGGGATATCAACGTGCGGATGTCCACCGTAATAGGATTGGTTGGTGGCGGCGGCATTGGCTTTTTGCTGGTGCAGTATATTCGCTTGCTGGATTACCGCTCGGCCGGAATAGCGGTGTGGTTTATCGCCATCACAGTTGCCACGCTCGACTACGTTAGTGCCGAGATACGCAACCGGCTCATGTAGGCGTTGGGGTTCTTGGCCCAGATTGGTACCGGCCTGTCCCGCTCATGGGCTCGCGGCAAGCTACGGCAGATTGAGAGCTTTCTTTCCGAGGGGAGTAGTTTACTTGATATCGGCTCAGGGAAAGGCATGGTCTCTCATATCCTCCGCGAACAAGGCTATGAGGTCAGCTCTGTGGATGTACGAGACCGAAGTCTTGCTGGAACCGTAGCGCCGCTGCTTTACGACGGATGCACAATACCCTTTGATGCCGACACCTTTGACTGCGCATTATTGCTTACCGTTCTTCATCACACACCGGATCCCGCCCTCGTTCTCCGAGAAGCGGCACGCGTGGCGCATCGGGTAATCGTAATTGAAGACGTCTTTTCTCACCCTGTTCAGAAGCACCTTACATTCTTCACCGACAGTCTCTTCAATCTTGAGTTTCGTGGGCACCCGCATTCAAACAAGACAGACCTGGAGTGGCTTCGCACATATGACGAGCTTGGCTTGGGCAACCCGGACCGCAAGTGTACGACAGAGATGCCCACCAGCCAGCGAGACGTAGTAGTCGGTTACGTAGCGGGAGTGACCAAGTGTCAGCAACGCGTAGACGTAGTTCTTTAACGCGTGACTATCGCCCGGGACCGCAGGCCGAAAGAGAGGATGGGCGCGTGCTCTCAAGGCTCCCGACAGCTCACTCTCTACTGCATTCTCTAAGGCTTGATCCAAAATTGTTGAGCTCAGCTGTATACCGTCAATCCCAACTAAGTAGGCGCACTCAGCCTCCGGTACCGCCTCAACAAGCTCGCGTAAATCAATATCCCAGGTCTCACGGGTGCCGCTACGCAAGCGCGGCACATACTCGGCAACGCGCTCATCAATCCGTCTTTGGCGGCCTTCCTCGCTAAGTACTTTTGCCGACAAGTCGGAACGCAATAACGAGACCGCTTCGCTACCCGTTTGCTGAGCCGCTTCCACTACCTGAAGCAGATCCGGGTGCGGCTTGGCAAGGTGGTACCCTTGAATGAGATCCGCGCCCTCTTCGGCCGCAATGCGAATATCGTCATAACTCTCCACCCCCTCGGCCAGACAGAGAGAGCCCACAGTACGAGCAAGGTACGATATCGAACGCATGACCGAACGCTTGTACATATCCTCGCCCGCTGCCCGCACAATAGACTGATCAATCTTTATGATGTCCGGTCGAACAAGCGCTACCCGCTCAAGGTTAGAATGCTGCGTTCCGAAATCGTCAAGAGTGACCAGAAAGCCGTAAGCGCGATTACGCTCGGCAAACCGTTTCAACGCGTGCAGGTCCCGAACGCCAGACTCGACAATCTCAAGCGCTACGCGGCGGGGGTCAAGAGCGTGATGGCGGCAGCTTTTGTGTATATTCCCAGGCATCAACTCTTCACTATCTAGAACTGCTGCGGAGAAATTGAGAAATAGCAAGAGCGATTCCGAAGGTAGCGCTGCCGCAAAGGAGGAGATTGCGTCCTCTCGTGCCGCGCGCTCTAAAGCAAGTGACATGTCGGCTGCGGCTGCTGCAGCAAATAGGTGCGACGGCGCCACAATAGTTCCATCTGAGTTCACACCACGAACTAAGGCTTCGCATCCGACTACGGTGCCGGTCCTAAGGTTGGTAATTGGTTGGAACCAGGTACTGAGGCCCTCGAGATTCAAGGCGGCGAGTAGATCAAAAGGTGTTATGTTCACTCAGCTACTATTTCACGCACGTCAGCCGGGGTCAATGGTGGTGATGTTCGTGTTCCCCATGTCCCGCGCAGAGAACAGGCGCCTCGCTTAGCTTGAGCGTTCCGGCTTCCAAAGCCGCTAACACCTGGGCCGGATTTTCGTAGGGGCCCTCGAGTATTCCCACAGAGATTCCTTCTCCGGTCAACCTAGTGTGGGCGCCTTGCCCCAGACCCTTACACAAGACACGGGTAACTCCGGCCGCCTTGAGTTCGTCTGTCGGCGCACAGCCGCCTCCGTGACCACGGCTATGGGGGATTTTTGCTATGAACTGCACCTCGGACAATCCTTGTTCAATCACCGCAAAAAAGGGGGCATGGCCGAAATGACCCGACACTGCAGCCTGAGGACCACTGTTTGACGATACCGGAATAGCTATACGCATGGAAGATCTCCTTCTCCAAGAAACTCGGGGTTTATTTGCAGGGCTTGGCCAGAGCTCAGGGCCTGGGCAATTTTGTGTCGCGCTTGGTTTACAATGAGTCCAAAGGTCTGTCGGGAAACTCCCATGGCCGCCGCCGCCTGAACGTGGTACAT